>JAQSDP010000142.1 GCA_029945985.1 bacterium
CGATATTTCCGCGATGATCGTCCTGATCGTGATCGGGCTGCTGCAGTCGGTCGTTCTGAATGTCTTCGTACGTCAATGATCAGAACCGCCCGCATCAACCAGTGGTCAGCATTTTGTGTCTAATCCACGCCGCCCAACAAAAACCATCTTGCCACCAGCTAACGCAGGCGGTTCTGAGCTCCTGAATGACTCGATCACGTTCACGATCAGGGTTGTTGCGCGTGCGTCGAAGAGTGAGATAGTTGGCGAAGTGGGTGGCTTGTTGAAGGTTAGAATATCCGCGCCGCCGGTCGACGGGGCCGCGAATCGCGAGGTAGTAAGGTTGCTCGCGAAAGCGTTTGGCGTTGCAAAGTCCAGCGTCTCGATCCTCTCGGGCGAGATTTCTAGAACGAAACGCGTCCGCGTCATCGGCGCTACGCCTGAACGGCTGCTCCAACTGGCCGCGGGTTGACCGGTTTCTCCCGCATCGCGTATCGCCTGCGAAGCAGCGATAAGCCCGACGCGATCGCCACACCTGCGACTATTCCCTCTGCGGTAAAGACAATGGCGATCGTCAAAGTACTGAGACGCTCGCGAAACTCGATCGTGTAGGCAAGGCACACGCCGACCGCGACCAGGACCATCGCTAGTACCGCGATGCTTGTGTATGTCCGATTCATATATATCCTCCTCTCTTTATTGAGCCCTGTGAAGATTAACGTTCCATAAACGGACTATGAATTCTGTATGACACGCTACGATTTTGCCCGAAAAATGCCGCGTGCTATATTTTGAAATTCGATAGAAAGTCGGAACTCGACCAATCGTGAGTGCGCCCCTCGGCCGCAAACTCGATCTAAGGAACGAATACTAATGTCAGGACACTCCAAGTGGCACACAATTAAGCACAAGAAGGGCGCGCTGGACGCCAAGCGCGGCAAGATCTTTACAAAGATGATCAAGGAGATCACCGTGGCAACCCGCACCGGGGGAAGCGGCGACGTTGATTCCAACGCCCGGCTCCGAAAAGCAGTTTCCGACGCCAAGGGCGCGAACATGCCGAACGACACCATCGACCGAGCGATCAAGCGCGGAATGGGCGAAGGCGAAGGCGCCAACTACGATGAGGTGGTGTATGAAGGTTACGGCCCCAACGGAGTGGCCGTAATGGTCGAAGCAATGACTGACAATCGCAACCGCACTGTCGCCGAGATCCGCCACATCTTCTCCAAGAACGGCGGCAACATGGGTGAATCGGGCTCGGTCGGGTGGATGTTCGACAAAAAGGGCTATATTGTCGTCGATAAAGCCGCAAAGGGGGAAGACGAACTATTCGAGATTGCGATCGAAGCAGGTGCGGACGATATGCAGGACGACGGCGAGGTGTTCGAGATCTTTACGGCACCTGAATCGTTCGAGGCTGTGAATGATGCCCTCAAGAAAGCAGGAATCGAACCCCAAGCCGCCGAAATTTCAATGGTGCCGCAAAACTACATAAAGCTAGAGGGGCCCGATGCGAAGACGATGATGAAACTTTACGACTCGCTCGATGACAACGACGACGTCCAGAAGGTCTGGGCGAACTTCGACATCGACGAAAGCGAGATGGGCTAACTGACGATCTTCCTCAATTCAGGGTAGAGTTTTTCGATATTGGCACCAGGGCAAGCGGTTTCAGCATAATCTCTGTGCCCCTTTATCTTTTCACCGCTCACCTTATATTTCCGTGCTAGCCATTTCACCATCGCCTTTAGAGATTCGACCTGGCCGGAGGTCGGTTCGTCCGTCCCGAAGCTGCCTTCGACGACGATGAGGGCATGACCGCTCGGATCGTACTCCGTGTTCGTGTCGCCAACGTACTCGATCTCCCGGCCTTCGGCGATCTTACCGTCAACAGCAATGTAATAGTGATAGGGAACATCAAACCAGGCTGGCTTGAATTTCCCCGAAGCAAGCCTATCCTCACGCTGTGAAAACGCCTGCAGGTTTCTCAGCTTCGTTTCGATCGAAAGGTCAGGGCGCATCTTGGTGGCAGTATGGTGAATCGTAATGAATTCGATCTTGTGCTTCTTTCCCTCTCCTACCGGTTTGTTCGCCTTCCAGTCTGCTCGAGAGATGATCGTGGGCGCTTTTTGACCCGGGACGCTTATAGCGGCGCCGCTTAAGAGCAAAGCGATCAAGATCCCTATGTATCTTGTCATTCTCATCAGGTCAACTGCCCGAACGCGATGCGGTGGCCGTCCGGAGTCTTCACAGTGAATTCCCGTATACCCCATGGCTGGTTTCGAGGATGTGAAGTGATGTCTGCGCCCCGGCCCGTAAGCTCCTCAAACACTTCATCGACATTCTCGACAACGCAGTGAGCGAACCATGAATGATCGCCCGTCTCGTGAGCCCACAAGGCATCTCTGCATTCGCCAAGCATCAGCTTGAAATCGCCGAACGACAGGAACCCCCATCCGGGCGCCGTAAAGTCGAGATCGAATCCGAGCCGGTCTTTGAAATATGCAGCAGAAACCCCGAGGTCCTTGACGGCTAGCACGTGACGAGTATGTACGACCTTACGTTCCATATTATTGCTCAGTTATTGTTTTATCCTCCGGCAGATAATCTCCAAGGAGTTTTCTTTCCGTTCCGTTACGCCAGCCGCATTCGCGGTTGTGTCGTTGTAGTAAATGAACCACTGCAACGCCTTAACGCCGCCCTCATGCAGATGGGTGCCGGTCCGGAGGTGAGAGAAGCTCGAATACCAGGTCGGCGCGGCCGCGGGAGGTCCGGTCTGGTACCGTTTCTTTGTCCAGTTTCCCAACGAATTGCGTGCGAGAGATCTCATCTTACGGTCACGCTCAAGGTGAATCTCGCCGGCCGCCCGCAATTATTCCTCAAGTCGAGTCGGTTGTCACCTGCCGAGGTTGAGAACGCGGTCGATGACGCTCCGTTGGAGAAAACCACGCAATCGTCCGCCGAGCTTATCGACGCCGTCAGGTTCTGTCCGCTTATGGTTCGGAGAACAAACGATCGGCTCTTGGCTACCCGCCCGGTAACTCTTTCGCTCACCCGTCCGCGTCGAAAATTAATCCGCGACGTTCCCGGATCCCTAAATTCAGCGTCGTCTGCTGCTTCCGGCGTAACCGGTCGTGAAGGTGTGGGCCGCTCGATCTCGGCGTTCTGAGTAGGAAGGGGACTAGCCTTCACTGGCGTCGGCGTGATTCCAGGAGGAGTAGATTTCGGAGTCGGAGACGCTGATGGCTGGTCGTTCCGAATGTCTTCGTTATCATTCGAGCCGGCTAACCAGTGCCACACTAGAAACGCCCCTAAGGCACTCGCAAATAGGACGCCCAGCAGGCCTAAGATCCCAAACAGCAAGTACCTAAACAACGGTCTTCGCCGCGTCAAGATGATACGCTTTGGTCTGACCACAGTTGGTATCTCTTGGTCGCGTTGATCGTCGACCAGGGATGTACCGTCCTGCAAGCAGTACATCAGTTCGTCGGAGTAGACCTGACCGCAAAGGGGACACCGATGCATATGTCTTAGGATACCGCTCACCCATCGCGGGTCCGTATTTCACGATACCGTCGAGCCGAACCGGCGTGCGGACCGTTCCTTAGCAAGTGCTCGTTCCGTCTCGCGATCTTTTGGCAGCGAGTTGGTAACGAGAGAGTCGAGCATCTCTTGCGCGGCGGCCGCGATTCGCTCGACAGCGAGTTCGAAGGCTTTCTGGTTAGCCTCGGAAGGCTTGTTCATACCCGAAAGCTTCCGAACGAACTGCAGCGCAGATGCAATAACTTCGTCTGTGGTCGCGGGCGGATCGAAATTGTACAGCGTCTTAATATTGCGGCACATAGATGTAAAACGTATCAGCTAGCCTGTTGGGCCGCAGCAGCGTCAGCAAGCGGGATGGTGACAGTAAAAGTACTTCCCTTTCCCTCGCCCTCGCTCGCGGCTGAGATCCTTCCGCCGTGAAGTTCGACGAGATGCTTGACGATGGCCAGGCCCAAACCAAGCCCGCCCTTCCGATTGGTCGTAGAATTGTTTGCCTGTTTGTAACGTTCGAACACGCGCGGAAGGAATTGGTGACTTATACCTTCCCCGCTGTCACACACCTCGATACGGGCTTGGCCATCAACCTTTCCGAGCTTCAGCGATATTGAGCCGCCCTCGGGAGTGAATTTGATCGCATTGGACAGAAGGTTATTAACGATCTGCTGAACCCTTTCGGAATCCCCCCGGACGGCTAGCTCTTCCTGCGGCGAAGTGTATTCCAGTGAGATTCCCTTATTTTGAGCAGTCGGCCGGATGTTGTCGGACGCGATTCGCGTAAGCTCGTTAAGAACGAAAGTTCGCATGGTGAGCCGGATCGTCCCGTTAACAATGCGGGTTATATCAAGCAGATCCTCGACGAACTTTGTCTGCGTCACCGCACTTCGCTCGATCGCCTCGACCGCCTTTTCAAAGATCTCATCGCTTTCCCGGTTCGTTTTGAGCAGGCGAACCCAGCCGAGCATCGCATTCAGAGGTGTGCGCAATTCATGGGAGAGCACGGCGAGAAAATCATCCTTGGCCTTGTTGGCAGCTTCGGCTTCCTCACGCGCGGCTTGCTCGCGGGCATTTCTGATCCGTTCCGCTACAAGCTGCTTCTGTTGTATTGAATACCTGATCGAACGATCAAGATTCTGCGCATAGATCTGGCCCTTTATCAGATAATCGGCAGCTCCGGCCTTCATTGCCCGGCGGTCTATTTCTTGGTCAGTCTGGCCGGTGATGAGGATCATCGGGCACTCGAAACCCTGGCTAAGGAGATGTTCCATTAGCTCGACACCGTCACGTGCGCCGAGGCGATAATCCAGCAGACAGATGTCAAAATTACACGGCGCGCCGAGCGCGATGGCTTCGTCGTAGGATGCGACACGCTGCAACTTATATCGGTGATTGCCGATCTCACGAAAAAGATCCTTAACTAGGACATAGTCGTCCTCGTCGTCTTCAACCAGAAGTACGTTAATCGCACTAGTGTTCCCTTCCGAATACATATTTGATTGGGGTTAATCAGGTAACTCTACAAACTCGACCCAGTACTCGCCCAAAGTACGCATCAGTTCGACGAGGCGGTCAAAGGTCACCGGCTTGGTTATAAACGAACTCGCACCGAAGTCATAACTACCAAAGACGTCTTCTTCAGCTTTAGAGGTCGTCATGACCACCACGGGGATGCGGCGAAGGTTGGGATCAGCCTTGATCTCCTTCAGGGCCTCACGGCCGTCTTTCTTCGGCATGTTCAGGTCGAGTAGGATCAATCCGGGACGCGGAGAGTCTTCGGGATCGGCATACTTACCCTTGCGTGTCAGATACTCCATCAGCTCCTCGCCGTCCTCAACGAATCGAAGGTCATTCAAAACGCGGCTTTCTTCGAGCGCGTCGCGCGTCAGCATTCGATCGTCGGCGTCGTCGTCAGCCATTAGGATAATGATCGGTAGTCCGTTAGCTTTTGTCATTGATTCTCCTTTTGCACGACGGGCAGGATGGCGATAAATGTCGATCCTTTACCCGGGGTGCTCTCCGCGGTCAGCGACCCGCCATGGCGTTCCACGATCTTTCGGCATACCGCAAGTCCAATGCCCGTGCCTTGGTATTCGTTGCGTCCATGCAGTCTTTGAAACGGAGTAAATATCCGGTCAAGGTATTTTTCGTCAAATCCGATTCCGTTGTCCGAAACTGAGATGCGCACCAAGTGTTCAGGCATTAAGCGTCCGATACTGGGAATCTCTCCCTTGAAAACCTCGCCGCTGACT
>JAQSDP010000143.1 GCA_029945985.1 bacterium
TATGGATGAACCGAGGCTTGCGGGGGTTTTCTTCCAGTTTCTGCCTCAGCCAGGCGATGTGCACGTCGACTGTTCGTGTGGAAGGCATTGCGTCATATCCCCAAACCTGATCAAGCAGATGATCGCGCGAATGGACCAGCCCGCGATTTTCGATCAGGTAATGCAGCAGCTTGAATTCCATCGCCGAAAGCTCGACCACAGAGTCTTCCTTCGCAACCGTCGCTCGCTTGAAATCGACAATAACGTCGCCAAACTGAAATGAATCGGCCGAATGCCCGTTCGACCTCGTAGGAGAGCGTCGCAGCAAGGCTTCGATCCGGGCGAGAAGTTCCATGACCTCGAAGGGTTTTGTCAGGTAATCGTCCGCTCCCAGTTTCAATCCCAGCACCTTATCGATCGTCTCTCCCTTGGCCGTCAGCATCAGGATCGGCGTCGAGATCCCTTGCTGGCGAAGGTCACGACAGACGTCGTTGCCGTTCTTCTTCGGCAGCATTACATCGAGCAGGATCAGATCGAAACGTTGCGAAGCCGCGAGATCAAAACCCGTTTCACCGTCCTTAGCCGATACGACATCAAACCCCTCGCTCACCAGTCGATCGGTAAGCGTCAGGATTAGGCCTTCTTCGTCTTCGACAAGGAGGATTTTCATTAGGACTGCGGGAGCACCAGCGTAAACTTACTGCCCTTCCCAGGATCACTCTCAACCGAAACCTTTCCGCCGTGAGCTTCAGCGATCTCTTTCACAAGCGAAAGGCCGAGTCCATTCCCGTGGATCTGCGCATCGACTACGTCTCTTGCTCGGAAGAACGGCTCGAAGATCTTCTTGCGGTCGCTAGACGCGATGCCGATGCCGGCGTCTTCGACGACGATCTTGATCGAACCGCCGCCGTTTTCGGTCGAGACCCTCAGCCACCGCGTACCATTGCTGTACTTGACCGCATTCTGGATCAGATTTCGAACGGCAGTTTCGATTGACTCACCGTCAATCTGGGCACTTGGAAGGCTATCTGCTATCGAAGTTTCGACGTCGAATCCACCTTCTTTCAGGAGCGGTTCGGAGTCGACGAGGGCCTTTGCTACTGCCGCAGAAACGTCGCCTGCCGCGAGATTATATTGCTTTTTTCGCGAACGGGCTCCGGCAAATTCCAATATTTGCTCAACCATTGCTGTGAGCTTCTTGCCCTCTCCCTTGATGAGATCGCCATATCGCGCGACCTGGCCATGGTCACGCGCAACACCATCCGCCAGGTTTTCGCCCGCTGAATAAATAACGGCTAGTGGCGTGCGGAATTCGTGCGATACGCTTGAGACGAAATCGATCTGCCTCTGAGCGTACGCCTTTGCTCGAAGCGACGAGTAGACGATCGCGATGATACTGCCGAGAAGCAGCAGATAGATGCCAAATCCGATAGCGAGATTCCGGTTACGCTCCCCGCGGATGAAGGCCTCGATCGACCCGGCCGCGTGTTCGACGTCAAGCTGCCATTGCGAATCCGACAACGGGCTTGCGCTGCTAATCACGGCGGTTCGTTTACTTTCACCCGCCTGCTTCATCTGGATCGTAAACGTCTCGCCGCCTTCCGCCTTAGCCGGACCATTCGACGGTGTAACTGTCCTCGTTTCGATCCGCTGATTCAGCACGACCTCAGATTCGCCGCTCCCTCCGGGCGTGCGCTTTGGAGGCAAGGATTCGCGGTTCGCGACCCATATCAGATGATCGGGCGTCAAATCGAGCAAAGCGGCCTTCGCATCGCGACTGTCGCTCAGTTTGGCGGTTTGGAAGACAATCTGCCCAGATCGGTCGGTCACCGCAACTTTGAAGTCGCCATTCGGAAAATGCTTCGCCGCGAGTTCGGGAAGTATCTTCTCCTTGATCACCGATTCGCTGAGAAACACCACGACGAATCCAGCCGCCTTCGGAAGGTCCATCGGCGATTCCGCGATCTCGTCAGCCGTGCGACGGATCATTATCCGTTCGACCTTGTCGTTCCTATGATGAAGCGGGATCGCGAGGGTGTAGCCGTTGTTGAAGATTGGTCCGGAACGCTGGCTATTCTCAACCTGCTCGCGAAGTTTATTCGTCTCTTCATCGGGGGGCTTGGGAATTAAAATCTTTCCGTTACTGTACCGAATCGCCCTACTTTCGCTAGTAAACGCGACAAACTCAAGGATCAAGGTGGGATAAGCCGTGTTGTTCAGCCAAAAGGTATGTCTCTCTTGCAGCTCAGAGGCGTCGCCAACAGCGATCTTTGATGGGTCGACCTGAAAGTTGAAGAACGCTCCCTGAATCTCGCGGTTGAAATCGTCAGCGAACGCTTTCGTATCCGCTTCGGCTCGCCGTTGAAGCTGTTCACGCTCGGCGACGCTGGCCGCTTGCTGCCAGGTATAAAGAAGCGCCATGAAGACCGTCAGCAAGCCGACGATAGCCGCGACGATCCCGATAGTTAACCATGGCGTGGTGCGCTTCATACCGAGCCTCATTATGCCCCTCGCCAACGGCGGAAACAACGCGTTTTCGGCACATTTTACATTCTTAACAATTTCTTTGCGTCCTCTTAACCATTTGCAGGGTGTGATGGGCCAATATCACAATGACGACGAACATCCGCAGTTTGGAAACGTAACCAAACCTGCCGTCCGTTCGTCATCCGAATCGGAATTTAATAGTATCGGAGGCATTATGAAAAGATTTGTAGTTTCGACCTTAGTCACGTCGCTAGCTTTCATCGGAGCCGGAGCGGTCGTCGACCGGGTCATCGGGGGAAGTAAGTCGGACGAGAAGGCTCTTGAGATCATTGCAAAGGCACGCGCCGCGATCGGCGGAGACTCTGCCATCGCGGGTGTAAGTGCATTTGTCATCAAGGGCCAATCGAGCAAGACTGTGAACATTAACGGTGCCGACCGTATCGAGCAGGGCGAGACCGAAATCGCATTCGAATCGCCGAACCGTCTGATGAAAATGGTCAAGATCGGTGATTCGGGAGCAGTTGGCGACGATGCTATCGTCGAAAAGAACGTTGACGTCGTCGTTGTCGGCGGCCCCGGAGACGGCTCACACAAGATCATTGTTGACGGTAAGGAAGGCGCGTTTACTACCGAAGGCGGCAAGAAAGTGATCGTCCGCAAGATCGAAGGTGTGCCCGCAGGCGAAGATGGTGAGACGAAAGTTTTCGTTCGCAAGAAGGCTGATGGCGGTGAATGGACAGCTAAGGAAGGCGAAGACGTTAAAGAGGTCAGGACCGCTGACGGCAAACAGTTTACGATCGTCACAAAGGGCGGCGATGGCAACGCTACATTCACAACCGAGAGCGGCGATAAAGTCATGCTCCGCGAGAAAATGGGAGAAGGCCACGGTCCTATGCGGGACAACGAACTTCTCCGCACTACGCTTTCGCTACTGCTGACCGCTCCGGAGGGAATGGACGTCGCATACAGCTATTCAGGATCGACGAACCTCGAAGGCACTAGTGCAGAGACGGTCGTCGCATCTTTTGGCGGATTGAGCGTGAAGCTCTTCTTCGACGCCTCATCGTATATGCCGCTCGGGATCAGCTACGTAGGCCACGCGATGCCGATCATGATCAAGATGCGGAAGCCAGGGGGCGAGCCCGCCGCGGCTTCCAAAGACGTAGTGAAGTTCGATCACAAAATGCCCGGTCCCGATGCGGGTGTAGAGCAGATCGTTCGCTTCGCCGACTATCGCAGCGTTGACGGCCTGCTGCTCCCATACAAATGGACGACCACGGTCGCCGGCAAGCAAAGCGATGTTTTCGACGTGGCGTCCTACGAACTAAACCCGGCGAACATCTCCGAGAGGTTCAAGGGCGACGGCCATAAAGTGATGGTCCGAATGAAGAAGCCTGCCGAAAAGTAGACTCATTTTTTCCTAAATCCGCGGGAGGCAGTCTAATGGGCCGCCTCCTTTTTGATTTGGTTTTATTCTTTTTCTCGTGCATTTCGTGGAAAAAGTCCTAAGAACGTCCACGAAAGAACATGAAGGAAGGAAATGTGAAAAGGATATCTGGGTTCGCTTCTTCGTCTTAGATATTCGCCGACTTTACCTTCAGCTTCTCTGCGAGTTTCGGGATCAACGTCTTTGCCGCGTCGATCGCGGGTTTGATGTGACGATGATTCGTGAAATGGCCGGCGACGTAGATGCCGGGGACGTTGGTCTCGAATGTTTCAGGATCGTAAACCGGAACCTCACCGTTTTTGTTGGATTCCGTCTCGACACCGAGCGATTTCAGCATTGTCAGGTCCGCATCCGCCCCGACCAGCACGAACACGACATCATTCGGGATCACGACCCGCTCGCCCGATTCGCTTTCAAGCTCGACCTCGCCCTCGCGGATCTCGATCACCTTGCCTAGGAAGAACAGCTTCAGACAATGCTCCTTCAACTCTTCCTCCAGCGGCTGCTTCACCCAATATTTAATGCAGCCCTGCTTCGGGTCATTGTTCTCCCAATCCGACCGAAATATCGCCAGCGTCGTCTCCGCACCCTCCTGCGCCAAAAACAACGCAGCCTCACCCGCCGAATTGCCGCCGCCCACGATCATCGCATTCTTGCGTACCCACGGATACGTCTCCCGAAACACATCATGAACCTTCGGCAGGTCCTCGCCCGGCACATTCAACTTCCGCGGATAGTCCATCGCCCCCATCGCGAACAGCACCGCTCGGGTTTCATATTCCCCTTTATCCGTCGTTACTCGAAACGACTCTTGATCCCGAGTTTCTTCTTCTTTCGCGCCTTTCGTGGATAATTTCTTCTCCGCGTCCTCCCTCGTTTCTGTGTTTTCTGTGGTCTCGCGTCCTTCAACCACAGAACCCACCGATATCGCAGACACAGAACTCACAGAAAGAACCGTCTCTTCCGTCCGCACGTTCAACTCGTTATCCAAAACGAATCGCACATAATAAGAAAGCAGCTCCTCACGAGTCGGCTTCTCCCGAGCCGGTTTTAAATCGCCCTCGTTAAACTCAAGCTCGTTCGTAGTCGAAAACACGGTCAGCCCAACCGGATAGTGATAGATCGTATTCCCGATCAACCCCTTCTCGATCACGACATAATCCAGGCCCGCCCGCTTCGCCTCAAATGCGGCCGATATCCCCGCCGGGCCTGCTCCGATAATCACCAGATCAAGCATTCTCGAGCCCCTTTAACACGGCGGTGAATTTCTCGATTTGCTCCTTCGTGACCTCAAGCTCCCGTTTCGATTCGAGATACTTCTGCCATTCGCCGGTCAGCGTCAGGGCCTTGGTCACGTCTTCATCCAGCGCATGAGCCATCACCACCAGCAGATCGCTCAAGCTCTCGTTCGCCTGAAGCAGCGACTGAATTATCGTATACGCGAGTTTAGCGTTTTGTAGGTCGATATCGTTGTTATCCATTGTAAAAGGTGGATATTACCACAAGGGAAAAGCGGACGTGACTAACACGCCCGCATCTTTATTCAGGTTACAAACGACTATCACCTGAGCTCGCCGCGGAAGGTGAGGAGGAGCCGTCCTTTGTCGTAGAGTTTTAGACGATTATCGCTCGTTATGCCGAAGGTGTCCGCCCGACGCAACCCGTCGAGCAACTCTCGCTCGGTCTGCATCTTGCCGCCTTCCGCGAAGGCTCGCATGGTAGAGATCAGGTCCTTCATCGATATCGTGTTGCGAGACGCCGCATAACTTCCGCCGAAGACGTTGCAGCCTGTATTGCCGCCGACCGAGCGTTTGCTGCTGTCGAAGTTGATGAAGACGCCTCTGATCGGAGC
>JAQSDP010000144.1 GCA_029945985.1 bacterium
TTGGCATCGATATCGAAAGTAACCTCGACCTGCGGAACGCCACGCGGTGCCGGCGGGATCCCGACAAGGTGAAACTTGCCGAGCGTTTTATTGTCCGTCGCCATCGGGCGCTCGCCCTGCAGCACGTGCACCTCCACCGACGTCTGATTGTCCGATGCCGTCGAAAAGATCTCCGATTTACGCGATGGGATGGTCGTGTTTCGAGGAATCATTTGCGTCATAACCCCTCCAAGCGTCTCGATTCCCAAGGTAAGTGGAGTGACGTCCAGCAGCAGGATATCGGTTTTTTCGCCGCCGAGAACACCTGCCTGTACGGCTGCGCCGAGGGCAACGACTTCGTCGGGATTAACGGACTTATTCGGCTCTTTTCCGAAGAATTCCTTGACCATCTCCTGGACTTTCGGAATACGCGTTGAGCCGCCGACGAGGACGATCTCTTCGATATCCTTAGGCGTCAGGCCGGCGTCTTTGATCGCCTGTTCGACGGGCGGCATGAGACGCTTGAGCACCGATTCGATGAGCTGTTCGAACTTTGATCGTGTCAGCTTCATTACGAGGTGCTTGGGACCCGAGGCGTCGGCCGTGATGAAGGGCAGGTTGATCTCGGTCTCCATTGCGGACGACAGTTCGACCTTGGCCTTTTCGGCTGATTCCTTCAGCCTTTGGAGGGCCATTTTGTCGTTGTGGAGGTCGATACCCTGGTCCTTTTTGAACTCGTCTATGATCCAGCTTACGAGCACTTCGTCGACATCATCACCGCCCAGATGGGTATCACCGTTCGTCGATTTAACCTCGACCACGCCTTCGCCGACTTCGAGCACCGAAATATCGAACGTACCGCCGCCAAAGTCGAATACGGCGATGGTCTCGTCCTTTTTCTTATCGAGTCCGTATGCCAGTGCGGCCGCGGTCGGCTCATTGACGATGCGGAGCACTTCGAGACCTGCAACCTTGCCGGCGTCCTTCGTAGCCTGACGCTGAGCGTCATTAAAGTATGCGGGGACAGTGATTACCGCCTTTTCGACCTTCGCTCCAAGATAATCTTCGGCCGATTGCTTTAGCTTCTGGAGAACCATCGCGGCGATCTCAGGCGGGCTGTACTGCTTGCCGTCCGCGGTCACGCGAACGTCGCCGTTTCCAGCCTTCTCGACCTTGTACGGCACCTGCTTGATCTCGTCCTGCACCTCTTCGTACTTGCGGCCCATGAACCGCTTGATCGAATAAAGTGTGTTTTCCGGATTAGTGACGGCCTGACGCTTGGCGACCTGACCGACCAGACGGTTACCGTCCTTTGTAAATGCTACAACCGAAGGGGTTGTACGTCCGCCTTCAGAATTTGTGATGACGACCGGTTCGCCGCCTTCCATGACAGCGACGACCGAATTTGTCGTCCCAAGGTCGATTCCAATGATCTTGCTCATCCTTATTCTCCCGTTCCTAAAAATAGCTGCTCAAACCCTAATAAACTCAGATATGACTTGAGCCTATACAGAATATAATACTTGAGTGTATCGTTGTCAACTTTATTTTGATTTGTTCGAATGCGCCCGAAGAACCCGAATTTGCGCCTTCCCCGACTCAACGATTCGCACGGCGACGGGTTGGGCACGTCGGTAGCGGTGGCGGAAGATTTTTTTACGCGGGATGCCTAAAGTGTGACGTGGGTCATTTCGCTGCGCCCTTCGGGGTCGTAGATTTGAGGTGGAGGGCATATGGACGGATCCAAGGTGAATCACAAATACGTATATTTTTTCGGCGGCGGCAACGCTGACGGGAACGAATCGATGAAGGAACTGCTCGGGGGCAAGGGTGCGAACCTTGCCGAAATGGCGGGGCACCCGAAGCTTCGGTTACCGGTTCCGCCGGGTTTTACGGTCACCACGGAGGTTTGCACACATCTTGGCGCGAAGAAGGGCAAATATCCGCGCAGCCTCGCGCTTGAGGTGAGTTCTGCTCTCGGCAGGATCGAGGAGTTGACGAACAAAAAGTTCGGCGACGAGAGCGATCCGCTGTTGGTGTCGATCCGTTCGGGTGCGCGGCGGTCGATGCCGGGGATGATGGAAACCGTGCTGAACGTCGGCCTCAACGACACGACGATCAAGGGCCTCATCGCACAGAGCGGCGATGAACGCTTTGCTTATGACGCATACCGAAGGCTGATCATGATGTATGCGGATGTCGTGATGGAGAAGGGCAACGGCATTGAACCGAAAGGCGGCACGGGGATCCGCAAGCTGCTCGACGACAAGCTGCACCGTATTAAGGAAGAGCGCGGTTATGCGAGCGACACCGACCTCACGGCCGGCGATCTAAGGCAGCTGGTAAAGGACTTCAAGAAGACGGTCAAGAAGGTGCTTGGGACCGAATTTCCTGAGGATCCAAGCGAACAGATGTGGGGCGCTGTCACCGCGGTTTTCAATAGCTGGAACGGAAAGCGAGCGGTCGAATATCGGGCGATCGAGAATATCCCTGACGACTGGGGCACCGCCGTGAACGTCCAGGCGATGGTCTTCGGCAACATGGGCAGCGACAGCTGTACCGGAGTCGGATTCACACGCGACCCGGGCAACGGCGAGAACAAGTTCTATGGCGAGTTTCTGGTGAACGCTCAGGGGGAGGATGTGGTCGCCGGAACGCGCACGCCGGCCCCGGTGAACGAGTATTCGAAGAACGCTCAGAGCAAGCATTTCAAGACGCTGGAGCGGCTCATGCCCAAACAATACGCTGAACTGTTTGAGTATCAGAAGCGGCTCGAAAAGCATTACAAGGACATGCAGGATATCGAGTTCACGATCGAAAAGGGCAAGCTCTATATGCTGCAATGCCGCATCGGCAAGCGGAACGGCATCGCGGCTGTTCGGATGGCTGCCGAAATGTACGACGAGAAGCTTATCGATATGAGGACCGCGATAATGCGTGTGGCCCCCAATCAGCTGGTCGAATTGCTGCTGCCGATGATCGATCCGAAGGTCGAGCTTGTCACCAAGCCGATCGCGAAGGGCTTGCCCGCCGGGCCCGGCGGAGCTCGCGGAAGGGTCGTGTTTTCGTCGCAGGATGCAGTGGAATGGGCTCAGAGAGGCGAGAAGGTCATACTCGTCCGCGAAGAGACCTCGCCGGAGGACGTCGATGGCATGCATAAATCGCAGGCGATCCTTACGTCGAAGGGCGGAATGACATCTCACGCGGCGCTGGTGGCTCGCGGGTGGGGAAAATGCTGCATCGTCGGCTCAGGCGATATCGAGATCAATCACGATGCAAAGACGTTCAAAGTGAAAAGCGGAGACGTCATCCACCAAGGTGATTGGCTCACGCTTAACGGCACGTCGGGTAAGGTCTACGAAGGCCAGCTTCCGCTGGTGGCGATCGATCCGGATAAGAATCGATCTTACAAACACCTGATGTCGCTGGTCGACAAGGTCAAGGTGATGGGCGTACGGGCCAACGCGGAAACACCGGAGGACGCTAGACAGGCGATGAAATTCGGCGCCGAGGGCATCGGGCTTTTCCGCACCGAACACATGTTCTATGGCGAGGGCGGCGAGGAGCCGCTGTTCCATCTTCGCCGGATGATCGTCGCTAAAGAGGAGAAGGAGCGCCGTGACGCTCTCGCCGCCCTGGCGGTGTACGTCAAGAAGGATATTAAGGATACGCTCATGGTGATGAAGGGCCTACCCGTCACCATCCGTCTGCTGGATCCGCCGCTGCATGAATTCGTGCCGCACGACAAGGCCAAGCTGCTGGAGTTAAGCAAGGTGCTGGGTATTAGGCTGAGCGTTTTGAGACGCCGCGTGATGGCATTGCACGAGAATAATCCGATGCTCGGGCACCGAGGCGTCCGGCTCGGGATCAGCTATCCGGAAATTACCGAGATGCAGGTCCGGGCGATCTTTGAGGCGACCGCTGAGCTGATCAAATCTGGCAAGAAGGCTCTGCCTGAGATCATGATCCCTGTGACGTGCACCGTCAACGAGCTTTACCACCAAAAGACGATCGTTGATAAGGTGTATGCCGAGGTCTGCGGCGAACAGGGGCTCAAAAAGATCCCGTACCTTTACGGCACAATGATCGAGACCCCGCGAGCGGCCATTCGTGCAGGATTGATGGCACTCTCGGCGGATTTCTTCAGCTACGGGACAAACGACCTGACGCAGATGAGTTTCGGTTTCAGCCGGGACGATATCGGCGGATTTTTGCCGAAGTATCTTGATCTCAAGATCCTGCCGTTCGATCCGTTTCAGACGATCGACACGGACGGCATCGGCGAACTGATGCGCCGCGGGATCGAGCTTGGCCGCGAGGTCAAGCCGAAGCTGAAGGTCGGTATCTGCGGCGAGCACGGCGGCGACCCGGAGAGCGTCAAATTCTGCCACCGTTTGGGGATGAACTATGTCAGCTGCTCACCGTTCCGCGTTCCGATAGCACGGCTCGCGGCAGCCCAGGCAGCGATCAGTTCATAACCAATTTCTAGCTGGAGGGTGTCGGTGCTGCTTTATTGCTTCAATTCGATATCGATCGCTTCGAACACGCTCGACGAGAGGTTCTTTATAATGTGCGTCGTCCCGGCGTTCTGCCACACGTGGTCCCCGGCTTTGGGTTCAAGTGTTCGCTTTTTACCGTCCGAGCCGGTGAGTTCGATCTTTGAGTCGTAAACGATAATGCCGAGGCCGTGCATCGGATGCGTGTGCATCTTCGACGATTCTCCGGGTTTTAGAACGAGGCGATTCACGCGCACGCGGTCGTTATTGATCAAGATCACGTGGCCGTTCGATAGGACCGGATACGGCGCCCGGACCGGCGCGTTTTTGCCCGACAGTAACTCGATATAGATATTGCGGAAGTCGGTCTTGCCGCTGTTGATGACCCGGTGAGTCTCCGGCACGGGCCTGGCTCCGAACGTGGCTTCCCCGAACCTAATGTCGAAGATTTTCTTCGCGCCAACTGCCGGCTCATCAACGATCTGAGCGTTGCTCACGCGCACGCTGATCCCGTCATAGAGATGGACGTGATATTTCGTTGTCTGGCCCGCGGGAACAAGGACATCAAATAGCCGGACAAACTCATTCTCGAACTTGAGCCGGTGCATTGGCTCCTTCTCGATAGGAACACTATCCTGCGCGTTACCGGAAATGCCAAGGCTTAGTAAGAAGGAAGTAGCTGCTGCGATCAGAAATAGACGTTTAAGCATGGTTGTTTGCACTGGCACGTTGTCGTAATAATTCCCGCCCCCCGCGTTCAGGGCATCATTTCATAAAAACTTATTCGGGTAGGTTTAGGTTCCGCGTGAGTGCGGCGAACCGTGGGTTGGAACGGAGCCGGTGAAATGTCGGCTCGACGCCCAGCCAGATCAGCCACACAGAAGACGATTGGATAGCCTTCTCAATCCACGCAAAGGCTAGATCCTCTTCCCCGAGTCCAACATAAACCTGCGCTATCTGACCCGGCAGTGCCTCGGCTAGGACAGGCGAACTTTCCAGTTGGCTAAGAATCGATCTGGCCTTGTCGCGCTCTCCAGCCATTGCATAAACGTACGCCACAGCCGCCTGTGAGAGAGGGTCGTCCAGTGATATCGCTTCATTCTCGATAGTCGCACGAGCAGCGTCGACATCGCCATTTTCGATAAAAGCGCCGGCCAGATAGGTGTAGGCCAGCGGGAAGTCAGGGTCTAGCTCTGTTAGCCGGCGTAGCTGGTCTATAGCGATTTCTAGCTGTCCCGACCAAAGGTGTATCGCCCCGATCCCGAATCCGATGAGA
>JAQSDP010000145.1 GCA_029945985.1 bacterium
AGTGGGGCATCGCCAGTGATAAACCGGTGCCCGCGGATTACGACGGCGATGGTAAAACGGACTTCGCTGTGTATCGCGACGGAACTTGGTGGGTATTGTTTGCCAATGGCAGCGGCTACACCACGGCTCAATGCGGCATCGCGTCCGACAAGCCGATCCAGTCCGATTACGACGGCGACGGCAAGGCTGACTACGCAGTCTATCGTAACGGCGAATGGTGGGTCCTCAACAGCAACGGCGGCCCTTCGATGGTGCAGTGGGGCATCGCCAGCGACGAACCCGTTCCCGCCGATTACGACGGCGACGGCAAGGCCAATCCCGCTATCTACCGAAACGGCGAATGGTGGACGCTTCTTCCCACCGGCTACACCCAGAACACCTGGGGCATGACAGACGATGTCCCGGTGCCGGGTCGCTGACCGAAATCCAGCGTGTCTGAGTGGATCGGATCTCGACCGGAGCTGTCGGCGTTTGGCCGCGGCCGCCTCGGAGCTGGCCGGCGCAGGTTACGGGGCCAGCCGCAGTGAGCCTCGGAGCGGCGGTGGGCTTCGGAGCGGTCAGTGGTTGCCGGCGCCGCTCGCAAGTCGCGTTGCAGAAGTTAATGCAGGCCGGATTTCCCGTCCATTTCCCACCAAAAAACGCGGTGCAGCGCGTACAAATATGTCTGCATCGTTTCCGGTATGGTCGACACACTCCGCCCTCTCAGCTTCCTCTATGATTTTCCATAGAGTGCAAAACCAATGTGGCACGTGCCACAATTTGAAAATGAAGGAGGAAGGATTCGGATAAAGTGCAGTAAAGATCAGGCCGCTGTTAACTTTTGACCGTTCGCTATCCACTGAATGTGGCGCGTGCCACATCCCGAAACGCATTGATTGTGGAGTCCGGAGCCGGCGCCTTTTTCGCGTATATCGAAAAGTTCGTAGGACAAAAATCCAGGGTATAATTTCAAAATTGGTTCACCACCAAAACCCACCTCAAGAGGTAATTACGGCCCAGGCGTCTTCAGTCTTCAGTAGCTTGCTCATCAAAGCGGCGTGCACCGCATGGCCGCTCTTTTCCGCGGTGATCTTGCCTTGGAGCGGCATCCCGAGGAGAGCCACGTCGCCGATAATGTCGAGGATCTTGTGGCGGACGAATTCGTCGTCAAAACGGAGTGGCGTTTCGTTGAGCATTCCGTCTGGCGTAAGGACGATGGCGTTGTCGAGCGACCCACCGAGTGCCAGATTTGCCTTTCGCAGCATCTCGATCTCATGAGTGAAGCCGAACGTTCGTGCCGACGCGATCTGCTCGCCGAACGATCCGTTTTCCATTACGAAATGAAATGACTGACGCTGGATGAACGGATGCGAGAAGTCGATCACGCATTCGATCTCGAATTTATCGGATGGCTCGACCGACATCTTCCGCCCTCCGTCATCGATATCCACGCGCTTCAAAACCTTCAACGTTCGCCGGGGATCATCGAGTTTCTTTACACCGGCCTTCGCGATGAGTTCGACCCAATCCTCGCTCGACCCGTCGAGGATCGGGATCTCGATGCTATCCAGCTCGACAAAAACGTTATCGATGCCGGTCCCGCGTAGGGCAGAAAGAAGGTGTTCGCAGGTAGACAGAACCACACCGCCCCGCATAAGCGTTGTCGCGTAAGAACAGTGTGATACGTATTCGACCGACGCTGGGATCTCGAAGTGGTCGAGGTCCGTGCGGACGAATACATACCCGGTATTTGGAGGAGCGGGTTTAAGTTTGAGGTTTACGTCGACTCCAGTATGGAGCCCTATTCCCTTTGTCTTGACGGCTTTGCCTATAGTGGTTTGGTTCATCAGCTAGCCAATGCAATACAAACCACGTGCCGCAGCTAAAGTCGAGGCAATTAGTATACAGTGACGAATAATGCGGAGTTTTCGTCGCGTTTTCGCAACACAACTGTGGCGCTCGTTTACTAATATCCCACCACGAACTACAATTTAGCAACGATATGGCAATCCAGACTGCGGGCCAGAAGTCCGCAAAGATAACGAAGCTTAAGATCGAAGATCAGTCAACGATAGATCTTCCCAAAGGAGCACACGAGCAGATCCAAAAGGCGTTGGACTTTCTACCTATCGAGCATCAGCGTGGGCTCGAGAAGGTGAAACTCGTCGATTTCATTAACGATCCCCGGCTCAAGAATATGGACGTGCCGATGAAAGGCGACCTGCCCGGGATCTATCATCCGAGGATCCAGAACCAGGGCGCCTGGCTTGAACTTTCGATGGGAGCCTTGCTACAGCCCACCGAAGGATGGGCGAAGAAGTGGATGGCGAAGTCCGCGTTCAAGTCGAACCTCGCCGGGTTGATCTTCTCGCTTGTAGGGCAGCATTATCATTTCACTCTCAAGCATTCGGTTAAGAAACAGAATCTCGAGCCACAGATTCGGCAGTACGCCGAAAAGAACCTTCGTGAATGGGGAGAGAAGGAGAACGCCAATAGTGTTCGGGCAAAGATCTTCAAGCCTGTTCGCCCCTACGTGGAGCGACTGGCGAAATGGCTCAACAAAAAAGCTGCGCAGAATCAAAAGAAATAGTTTGGACGATCAAACAAAAGAAGCCATCTCCGCAACCGCAAAAAAGGCTGAGCGTATAGCGGAGGAAGTCGTTGAACGCCCGTGGGTTCGGGCCTTCTCACGGATCGGGTTCCTTGCTAAAGGTTTTCTTTTTCTCGTCATTGGTCTCTCGGCAATCCTTTTGGCGACAGGTATGCAAGGGGGCCGTATCACCGATCCCGCGGGGGCGATGGCGGCCATTGCGCAATATTCGGCGGGGAAGTTTCTTCTTACGATCTTCTTCATCGGAGCCTTGGGCCACGGGGTATGGAATATTCTTCGCGGAATTGCTGATGTCGATGGTGTAGGTAAAGGGATCAAGGGCATCATCGCGAGGTCCGCATCGGTAGGAGTCGGTATTTTCTATTTCATTCTCGCCGCGACGGCTTTCACCATAGTGCTAACCCACTCTGTGTCGGAAGAAAATGGTCGAGCCGAGGAGACTGTCGCGTGGATCTTCCTTTCGATCCCGCTTGGAGCTGTGGTGATTCTGATAGTCGCTCTCGGCTTTTGGGGAGTGGCTATCCACGAATGCTATAGCGGCATCAGCGGTAAGTTTCAGGAGAATTATAAGACTTGGAAGCTCACACCTGCGATGGAGAAGTTCGCAATGTTGCTTGGGGTCATCAGCTTCAGTACCCGAGCATTTTTATATGTCCTCGTCGGCTACTTCTTTTTCTTGGCCGCAAACCTGAACGACCCAAGTCAGGCGCAAGGTATCGACGGGGCGCTTCTTTCACTTGCACAGAGTCGATACGGTTCGATATTGCTGTTGGTTTCCGGCTTCGGGCTTTTCTGTAATGGCGTTCTCGCTTTTTTTGAGGCAAAATATCGTCGAATCTGCTGAGATCTTATGAAATATTGGCTTGTGAAACAGGAACCTACCGCGTATTCGTGGGACGATTTCGTCGCTGAAGGTAAGACGGATTGGACCGGCGTTCGTAATTATCAGGCTCGAAATTTCTTGAAGGAAATGAAGACGGGCGACAAGGTCTATTACTATCATTCTAACGTCGGAAAGGAAATCGTAGGGATCGCTGAGGTCACTAAAGAAGCATTTCCAGACCCGACCGACACAGTCTGGCACGCGGTAGAATTGACGCCGCTAAAGCCATTCAAAAGGCCGGTCACGCTCGCCGAGATCAAGGCGAACGGGGCGCTGGCAAACATCTATCTCGTCCGGCAGCCGCGTTTCTCGGTTATGCCGCTGACCAAGGATGAGTATCAAGAGATCTTGAGCATGTCGAAATAGGATCCGGAATGAACTCTGCCCCCGAAACCGCACGCGGACCGCTGTTGAAGAACGCGGTTGATTACTATCATTCGCTTTTAGAGGATCACGATCTTGCGACCGAATCGCACCGTGTTCTCCAAGATGGACTCGAGAGAAATCGTCTTGTTTTTGGTGGCCGCCCCTTATCGCCTTATCTACGACCCCACTTCATCACGTTCGCTGACTGGGCTCGGGTCAAGATGACCTGCGAAACGATCTGGAGCGCTTTGCAAAAGGTCAAGGACGCCGCCGTAGCAGATGATTCGATTTTGGATGAACTTGGCGTCACGCCGATCGAGCGCGAACTGGTCAAGATCGATCCGGGCTATAGGCAAGTGTCACCGACCTCGCGGCTCGATTCGTTTCTAACGGACGACGCGTACAGCTACGTCGAACTGAACGGTGAAAGCCCGGCCGGGATCGCATACGCCGACTCGGCCACGGCGATATTTCGCTCGCTTCCGGTACTGGAAAGATTTTGCGAGCGTTACGAGGTTCAAGGCTTCAACGGCCGACCGCTTTTGCTCGACGTGCTGCTCGATTGTTGGGACGAATTTTGCGGCGGTAAAGCCGACCGTAAGCCCGTGATCGCCATCGTCGACCTGAAGGATCTCCCGACCCAAAAGGAGTTCGAACTCTTCCGGGATTACTTTGAAGAACAGGGCTACGACGCGATGATCTGCTCGCCGCATGAACTCGAGTGTGACGGCGGTAAGCTCTATCTCGGCGGAGTCCAGATCGATGTCGTTTACAAGCGGCTGCTCGTGAACGAATATCTGCCGATCATGGGCGAGGCTCCTGCTCTTGTTGACGCCTATCGCGCCGGATCAATCTGCATGGTGAATAGCTTCCGCGGAAAGCTGGTACATAAGAAAGCGATCTTCGCCGTACTCACAGACCAGCGTTACGCGTGCCTGTTTAACGAAGCCGAACTCGCAGCCATAGCTGATCACGTGCCGTGGACAAGAAAATTTCGAGACGAGAGAACCATCAATAGCAACGAAGAGATCGATCTTGTCCAATGGACACGAGCCAACTCTTCAAAACTTGTGTTGAAGCCTAACGACGACTACGGTGGACACGGCATCTACATCGGGTGGAACTCCAGCGAGCAAGAATGGAGCGAAGCAATATCCGCCGCACTGGCTGACGGCGATTACCTCGTGCAGGAACGCGTGCGCACAGCGAAAGAGATGTTCCCAATGATCTTCGATGAACATGGGAAGTGGGGAATGATCGAGCAGCTCGTTGACCTCGATCCGCTGCTCTTTAATGGCAGTGTGGGGGCCGCATTCACGCGTCTTTCGACCAGCGAACTCGCCAACGTTTCCTCCGGGGGTGGCATGGTGCCGACATTCATAATCTCCGAAAAATAATCGTCCTTTCATGACAGAGATCTCCAAGTCCCGACTTTCGATCCTTACCGAAGAATATCTCCAACTCGAGAAGAAACTTCTTCTCGGCGGCGGTCCGGAGAAGGTGGAGAAGATCCACAAGCAGGGGAAGTTGACCGCCCGTGAGCGGATCGGGTCTCTGCTTGACGAGAATACCTATTCGCAGGAGATCGGCCTCCTTGTCGCCTACGACGAGTACAACGGCCAGGCCCCGGCCGCTGCTGTTGTAACCGTGATCGGAAAGATTCACGATCGCGAGTGTGTCATCGTAGCCAACGACGCGACGATCAAGGCCGGTGCGTGGTATCCGGAGACCATCAAAAAGATTCTACGTGCTCAGGAGATCGCGATGCGAAACCGCGTTCCGATCATCTATCTGGTCGATTCGGCGGGAGTAAATTTACCCTACCAGGGTGGTGTTTTTCCAGGCCAGTATGGGGCCGCGCGCATCTTCTATTACAACTCGATAATGCGCCGATATCTGAAGGTTCCGCAA
>JAQSDP010000146.1 GCA_029945985.1 bacterium
GATGTTCCATGAGACCCGCCACTGCGGGGCGCCTAGGGCCAGCGCTCCTTCACGCATTGACGTCGGGACCAGTCGGATCATCTCTTCGGTCGTGCGAGCGACGATCGGAATCATTATCACTGCCAACGCCAGTCCGCCAGCGAGTCCCGACTGTCGGCCCATCGGCAGTACCACGAGAGTGTAGATAAAGATGCCGACGATGATCGACGGAATGCCGATCATCGTGTCTGCCACAAACCTGACGGTGTTGCCGTACCAGTTCCTTCCGTACTCAGCTAGATATACACCCGCAGCGATCCCGACCGGAAGCCCGATCACGGCCGCAAGAAGCGTCATTATCGCCGAGCCCAGGATCGAATTCCCGATGCCCCCTCCTTCGCCTACGGGCTTCGGCGTGTCTGTTAAAAATTCAAAGCTGATCGAAGAGACCCCTCGAATCGCAATGTAGCCGATGATCAGGAGCAGCAACACTGTGACGAACACGGCGCAGATCGCCGTTAGGCTTGTCATTATCGAGTTGACCAGCCGCCGCGTACGATCTCTTTGGGTCGTAGCTATCGCCATTCGTCTACGCTGCCTTCGTATTGCGGTTAGCAACCCCCATTATCAAAAGTTTTGCGAACGCGTTTACCACAAACGTGACGAGGAAGAGCACCAAGCCGATTTCGATCAGCGCGCTAAGGTACGTTCTGTCCGTCGCCTCAGCGAAGTTTGCGGCAAGCAGCGAGGCGATCGTATTAGCCGGTTCGAACAGCGAAGTAGATATCTGCGGCGAGTTCCCGATCACCATCGTAACCGCCATCGTCTCGCCGATGGCACGGCCGAGGCCGAGCACGACCGCACCAGCGATACCCGATGCGGCATTGCCGAGCACGATCATGGTCGTCTCCCACTTCGTGGCACCGAGCGCTAGAGCGGCTTCGCGTTGAGTAGTTGGAACCGCTTCGAGTACGTCGCGCACCACCGAGGTGATGATCGGGGTGATCATTATCGCGAGAATGATCCCGCCCGTCAGCATTCCGATGCCGGTCGCTCGGCCCTGAAAGAGCGGGATGAACCCAAGATTGTCCTGGAGTAAAGGCCCTACGTATTCGCGAATGAAGGGCGCCAGGACAAAGATGCCCCAGAGGCCGTAGACGACCGATGGGATAGCCGCTAGAAGTTCGACCATAAAGGCGATCGGCTTCGCAACGCTCTTCGGTGCCTGCTCGACGAGGAAGATGGCGATTCCGAGCGAGATCGGAACGGCAAAGATGAGTGCGAGGAGCGACGAAACGAGCGTTCCGTAAATGAACGGCAAGGCTCCAAACTCTTCCTGTGCCGGCTTCCATTCGCTTCCGAACAAAAACCCGATGCCAAACCGTTCGATGGTAGGCATCGAATTCTGCACCATCATTACAAAGATGCCCGCGACGATGAGCAGAATGCTCGTCGCCGCGAGTAGTAGAACGATCCGAAATATCTTGTCGCCGATGGCTCCGGTCTGTGCCAAGTTATTGCCTCAAGGCTTTACCGCCGGCGGTCATGGAGTTGATCTTCACCTCGACCTTCTTCACGACGTCGGCCGGAAGTGGCGCGTAGTGGAGGTCTTTCGCAAACTTCTCGCCGTCGTGGGTGGCCCACCAAAGGAAGTCGGCGATCGCCTTGCCTTTAGCCGCATCAGCTTGTTCTTTGTAAACGAGGATGTACGTGTAGCTTGCGATGGGGTACGACGTTGCTCCGTTGGCGTCGGTGATTTGAGTCCGGAGATCTTCGGGCATCAAAGCGACCGATTCCCCCGCCGCAGCGGATACGCTGTCGAGCGATGCTTCGACGAACTCTCCCATCTTGTTCTTCACCAGCGCGGTAGGCAGGGAATTCGCTTTTGCGAAGGTCAGCTCAACGTAGCCGATAGCGTTCGGGGTCTGCTTTACCTGGCCCATAACGCCGTCATTGCCCTTGGCGCCGACGCCGACACCCGTGATCCAACTCGGCTGCTTGTTCATACCGACCTTCGATTTCCACTCCGGCGCGGTCTTCGAAAGAAAGTCAGTGAATACGGCTGACGTGCCGCTCGAATCCGCACGATATACAGGAAGTATTTCAGCGTCCGGAAGCGTAACGTTCGGATTATCTTTCTTCAGCCGATCGTCATTCCATTTCTTGATGTTGCCTAAGTAGATGTCCGCTATGTTCTGTCCGGTAAGCTTTAGCGGCTCTTTAACGCTCTCGACGTTGTACGTGATCACGACCGCGCCAAGTACGGTCGGAATGTGCAGCACTTCGCCTCCGGCCGACTTAAGATCTTCATCGCTCATCGGATCATCAGACGCGCCGAAGTCTGCGGTCTTAGCGAGGAGGGCCTTCTGTCCAGCACCCGAACCGGTTGCCTGATAGTCGATCCGGATATTCGGATTCACCTTGCCAAACTCGCTTACCCATTTCTCGTAGATGGGTTTTGGGAAACTTGCTCCCGAGCCCTGAATCTGCAGCGAACCGCCTTGGACGGTCGTTCCCCGCCCTTCACCGAGCTCTTGTCCGCTGCAGCCGAACACGGCCGTAACTGACAAGACCAATAACATTGATAGAAATCGTCGTCTTAAAATCGTGTTCATTAATCGTCTCCGAATAAAGGCTTTTCGAAAGCCTGATTTTTAAGGGAACCAGTCTTGAAAAACTTAAATTACAATTAAATCAACCGGAGCGTGAAATCTTCACGAGACAGATTTAACATTGCGTTAACACCGAAGTAACACCCGGGTAATAGCATTTCTGATTCAGCACCACCAACCGACCTCATATATGGACCTCGTAAATGATCTCAGCAGCGAAGTTGCCCTTGCGGTTGTTGTTGACGGACGCCTCAGGCAGAAATTGGGCGTTCAGGATGCGATATCGTTTATCGCGGCGGTAGAAGCCGAGTTGGCTCGCTTTTGCCACCCAGACGAGGATCAGGAAAAAACGGCACACGTGACACGCTTATCTCATTGATAATAAGACACCTGCGGGCTCAAGACCCTTTTCGAACCCGTATTCCAAACAGTGTTATTCTAATCTTCTGGATAATGGTCTAAAGTTTGCTTTAGCAACTGCAAGCGAGGGGTCTGCCCTCAAGCCCGTTTGGAGGATACGATGAAACATTACAGTATTGGCAGACGAGCAAGCATTGCTTTTGCGCTTTGGGCGATGCTTTTGCTTCCGCTTTCGGCGTTGGCGCAGACGCGCGTTACGATGCCGAAGAACCGATATAAGGTTCAGGACGACATTAAGCTCGGCGCCGACGCTTCCCGCCAGGTCGAGCAGCAGTTCCCGATCCTGAACGATCCGCAGACGCAGGCTTACGTCGAGCGTGTTGGTGAGCGACTTGTGGCGGCGATCCCGGCCGAGTTTCAGCAGCCTGCATTCAACTATCAGTTTGAGGTAGTCAACGCCCGGGATATTAATGCCTTCGCCCTTCCCGGCGGCCCAATGTATGTCAACCGTGGCATGATCGAGGCTGCTAAGAACGAAGGTGAGATGGCCGGTGTAATGGCCCATGAGATAAGCCACGTAGCGCTCCGTCATGCGACAGCACAACAGACCAAGTTGAATAATCCGCTCAACCAGATCCTGGGGATCGGTGCAGTACTAGGCGGCGCGATCCTTGGCGGCGGTACTGGTGCTCAACTTGGTCAAATGATCGCAGCGGGGAGTTTCCTGCGCTACAGCCGTGATTATGAGACCCAGGCCGACGTCCTCGGCGCTCGCATAATGGCGGATGCCGGATACGATCCGCGAGATCTCGCAAACATGTTCCGCACGATCGCTGGTGAGAGCGGCGGAGGGCGCGGGCCCGAGTGGCTCAGCAGCCACCCGGATCCCGGTAACCGTTTCCAGAAGATCAATCAAGAAGCAGGGTATCTAAACGTTTCACCGAATCCGATCAAGATCACGCCGGAGTTTGCGCGAACGCGTGAGCGTCTGAGCGGAATGCAGCGGGCAAGATCGATGGCCGAGATCGAGCGGGACTACAAAGGCGGGAATACCACTGCCCGCGCGACCGCGAACGGGCGTTACACCAACAGCGTTCCCTCTCCGTCGACGCAGTATCGAATTTATCGAAGCGGTAATTGGATCCAGATGAACGTGCCGAGCAACTGGGAAGAGCTCTCGGGTCAAAACGACATCACATTCGCACCGCAGGGTGCGTATGGTGACCAAGGCATCACGCATGGAGCAATGATCGGATTACACCGTTCACCTGGTGGATCGTTCGACCGGGCGACACAGGACTACGTGGAGGGATTGGTCCAGTCGAATGGCTATCTGCGTCAGCAGGGCGGCTTCTCTCGAACAAATGTAGGCGGCCGGCAGGCGTACGTTACGACTCTGGGCGGGCGTTCACCTGTCACCGGTCGCAACGAGATCGTAACTGTTTATACGGTCCCGTTGCGTAGCGGCGACATTTTATACTTCGCTGCGGTCGCTCCGTTCGACGAAGCGTTCAGGTATGATTCCGCCTTCAGATCTATGGTAGGATCGATACGCCTGAACGATCAATAATGTCCGATTTCCTTATCTATGGAGCCAACGGCTACACGGGTGAACTCATCACTCGCGTAGCCGTTGAGCGCGGATTGAAGCCTATCCTCGGAGGCCGAAACGAGGCTGCGATCAAGGCTCTGGCCGAGCAACATGGGCTCGAGTATCGCGTTTTCTCACTCGACGAAAGCGGAAAGCTTGACGCGGCTTTGAGCGGAGTGGCCACAGTTATCCATTGCGCGGGGCCATTCTCACTGACCGCTCGACAGATGGGCGAAGCTTGTTTCAGAACGAAAACTCATTACACAGACATCACGGGAGAGATCGCTGTTTTCGAGGCGTGCGCGGCGGCTGATCAAAAAGCTAAGGACGCCGGGATAATGATCATGCCGGGCGTCGGATTCGACGTGGTGCCGAGTGATTGTCTGGCAATGCGCCTCAAAGACCGACTCCCCTCCGCTACTCATCTAACGCTTGGTTGGTACGGACTAGGCCGGATGTCGCACGGAACGCAGGCGACGATGACGATGAACGTCGGCAAGGGCGGAGCCGTCCGACGTGACGGCAAGATAATGCCTGTTCCCGCGGCTTGGCGAACGCGTGAGATCGATTTTGGAGACGGTGTCGTGAAGACCGGCGTGACCATACCCTGGGGCGATGTCTCGACAGCGTATCATTCGACTGGCATCCCGGATATTGAGGTATATACAGTGGCCCCGGCATCCGCGATAAAAGCGATGAAAATGAGCCGCTATCTCGGATGGCTGCTCGCGACCGGTCCGGTTCAGAAATATCTGCACTCCAAGATAAAGCCCGGGGGCCCGAGCGACGCCGAACGAGCGAAGGGCAAGACGCTACTCTGGGGCGAGGCGACGGACGACGCCGGCAACCGTATCGAATGTCGGATACAATGCCCCGAAGGTTACACCACAACCGCCCTCGCGGCTATCAACATCACTGAAAAGATCCTTGGCGATAGCTTCACGGCCGGGTTCCAAACTCCCGCTAAAGCTTATGGCGCCGATTTAATTCTCGAACTTACTGGTGTTGAGCGTCAGGATGGGTGAGCCAGGGTAGCAACTGAGGCTTGACGACTCCGAATCCAGCTAGCGGCAAAAAGCATCCCAAGAAGAGCGTCGATCGCTGCGCCGATGACTATTTGTCCTGTGGTACGGCCTGCGGCTACAAGCACTGCCACGGCGATAGCAAAGCTGAACTTTTCGAC
>JAQSDP010000147.1 GCA_029945985.1 bacterium
AACATCGGTCAGCTTGACGCTGAAGGGCTGTGACTTCGGGGTTCTCCGGATCGACCTCAAGTGCTTGAGCCACATAGGTTTTCACCTGAAGACACTCTCCGCGCTCGATGTGGATCTTGGCAAGGTTGATATAGGCGTCGGTCAGTTTGTTATCCCAGAAGATCGCCGTTTTGAAGGAGCTGGCCGCTTGGTCGCGGTCGCCGCGGCGTAAGTGGATCTTGCCAAGGATCAAATAACTCTCGGCGGACATCGGTTCGCTGGCGAGTACGCGGCGAAGCGTCTGCATCGCATCATCGTCAGCTCCGTTCTTGTATTGGTCGCGGGCTTTCTGGAGAAGCGTATCTGATTCATTGGCGGCCGTGGCAACCTTATCACCGTCGCGGCGGCTAAGGACGACGCTGACGAAGTCGCGACGCTGCGGCTGCTCTACCCGAAGGGGAATTCCCGTGACGGTCTTACTACGGGTCCATTCGCTCTCGAGGGTCGCATAACGATTGGCCGAAGTAAGCAGCGCCCTGGCCTGGTTATCGGCACCAGCCTTGGCGGGGTCATTCATTCCCTCGAGCGCCTTGGCGAGCAGATAATGGGCCTCGCCGTCACTCGGACGTTTTACGATCACGCTCCGAAGGATCGGTGCGGCGTCGGTCAGTTCGCCGCTGACGAAGGTCGCCACGCCGAGGTTGAAGAGAATCGAAATGTCGTCCGGATCCGATTCAGCTGCTTTCGCTAATAGATCCGTGCCCTCTTTCAAAAGGGCTGCTGATCGCGCATCGTTCTTCTTCTCGGCTCGCGACGCTTCGACAGCTATGGCTCCGAGCGTGTTGTAGACGCTGGTAAGCTGCAAGTCTTCCGCGATCGGCCTTAGCACTCCGAGAGCCTGTTCGTAATTCTTCTGCCGCCAATAGATCAGGCCGATGTAGAACGAAGCTTCGGCGTAACTTTCGTCGTTGCAGAAAGCGATCTTGTTGTCGGACTTAGCACGTTCGCGACAGGCGCGGTTCGTGTTGATCACTCTCTCAAACGAATCAATGGCATCATTGAATTTCTGCTGAGCGAGATAAAGATGGCCCAACTCAAGGGCAGCCTCGACAAACGTCGAATCAGGTGTCGTTTCGTTGAATATTCGGACGGCGTTGCGGAAGAAGATCTCCCGCTGTTCCGGAGCGTTGGTCAGCAATCCTTTGATATATGCCTCGAACGCACGGCTCGGGACCTTGGTGGCAGACTCGATAAGCTGATTCTGCGAGAACGGCAATGCTTTGTCCCGCTGATATAGGATCTGATAAGCGATCTGCCCCTGCATTGTCTGCAGGTTTCCGAGTGCGTCGTTGAGAATTATATCGCGCTGGATAAGGCGCCCGTCGATCTCCTCGCTAAGAAAGCGGCCCTCGTTAACTCGGATGATCTTCGACGTGACGTTGACGGTCGCTGCAAGATCGCCCTGTGATGGCACGATCGTGTAGGTGCCGGTGATAAGGAGTGTAGCTCCGCTCTCGCGGGACAGCTTGAGCGAGGTAGCAATACTGGGAAGACTCGTAAGAGGGATTCGCAACCGCTGCTGAACCGCCTTTCGTTCCCCGTTGGATACGACATTCAAGCCCGGAACGTGGAGAAGTTCGGACAATGAAAGCGCGAAGCTTTCGCCGACCCAGTTGAACTCCGGTTTTCCTGAAGTATTCTCGAACGGAAGGACCATCACCCGATCGGTAAACTTGACCTGAGCAGTAACCGCCGATACGCCGATCAGCACTAATATCGATAAAATGAGGCCTTTTTTATTCATCGTGCAAAAACAAAAATTCGCCTGTGTCTGGCAGGCGAATGTTTGACCCGAAGGTATGATGCCGAAATCTCGGCTTGAGATGGTATCCGGTACGGGATTTGAACCCGTGTTGCCGCCGTGAAAGGGCGGTGTCCTAACCCCTAGACGAACCGGACAGATCGGCTGGCTCTCACCTGGCCAAACTCTTCGCAAAACCGACCGTTAAGCGAACGATTAGAATAGCCTTCTGATACATTCCTGTCAAACGCCTTGCCTCTCACGATCGCGCAAAACGTGCCTGAATACTTCACGATTGGCCCGCTCTACTTCTCCGCTCGTAATCCAAGCGACAGCGAATGATCGGGCATTCCCGGAAAGTGTCGAATATTCTTGTGCGTCCATTTGAACGCACTTACGCAGGACCTCGATCCATCGGTCGCGGTCTGCGAGCGGGATATCCCACCCCACGCCCCGAGTCTCGAGGTTGAGCCAGGGTGTCTGATCGCTGATCAGAATGGGGCAGCCGGCAGCCAACGCCTCGATAAAGACGTGTCCAAAATTTTCTGAGAGTGTCGGCAGAACGAAAAAATCGTGTTCCAACAGTGTCTCGAGTACCTTTGAATGTTCAAGCCCGCCCTTAAGGGTAACTCGGACGTTCGCGGGAAGTAACCCGATCATCTCCGTGCAACGCTCCAGGTAGCGTTCACCAGCATCGATCGGCCCGAAGACGTCGAGTTGTATATCTCCGGGCATATCCTTAAGAAGTTCCAATAGAAATATTAAGTTCTTCTTAGGATGTATCCTTGAGAGATAAACTAATCTTACACGTCCCACCTTCTTAGATCTTTTTAGACTTGCCTCAAAGTAAGGTAGCAAAGCTGTCGGAGGCATATTGGGCGCGACGAAAATCTTTCCACCCGTGCCTTTGAAGCGGGCAACTTCTTCCTTTTCGATCGGCGAGTTGGTTCGCCAGACCACGTCTGCATAGAGGTCTATCGCAGAGGCGAATTTTAGGAATGTCCGCTTCTTGGCCTTCTTAAGTTCTAGACCTCCATCGGTCAGTTCGCCTTCCGGAGCGATCACGATTCGCATGCCCTTGAAAGAACCAAAACGGCGCAGTAAAAGAGCGAAAACCGTGAGCGTCGAGAAATAACTGTTGAGTAGAAGGCAATCCGGAGCGACTTCCTGGATGAGACGTTTGATCTCCGAAATTCGGATCCTATCTTTTGTAAGATATCGGACTCGTGACTTACGCACTTGCACCCAAGTATTAGGCTGCACGCCGGCATACGGCCTTTTGTCGGTCTTGCCGTCGTGGTCGCGAGTCACGATCCAGAAATCGTAGTCATCGCCAAACCTATCCACCATATTTACCAAGGTGCGCATGCCGCCACCGCTCTTGTAACCGGGCAGGTAAAAATCTGAGAGAACCAAGAACACCGGTTTTGATGTTTCTTTGGGTTCGGGATTTTGAAAATGCTCCCCGATCTCTTCACGTTGCGTTGCGGACTTCATCTGTACAATTGTCCCACTATTGACGCTGACCGAGCAAAATCCGACGTGAGAACCAAATCGTCCTCTGATAGATTCAATATGAAATGTTTCTCTTGACCAAACCTACGCGGGCAGAGATCGACAGTTTTCTTGAACAGGCCTCCACAACCGATCTTTCCTATCCAGATGTTGGAGCGACAAGCAATCTATCGAGCGGATCGTCGATTTTGACGGCGGCTTCGGGATACAACGTCGACCATAACGAACTTAAGATCGGAGACTGTGAAAAAGACTTTGGGCGGGCGAAGCAGGCAATCAGGGATTGGAGAATGTTCGATTTTCCGTGGGTCGAGCTGTGCTGGCCGAGCATCTTGATCGAAGAAGACCAAAACGTGGGGATCCTTATTCGTCACTTCGGATTCTATTCGCTCAACGCCGCCCGCATCGTTTACACGATCGACGAGGCGGACTGGTTTGGCTTTGCTTATGGGACACTCGCTGACCACGGAGAATCGGGCGAGGAGCGGTTCAGCGTTCGTTTTGATCGTGAGACGGGCCACGTCATCTATGACCTCCTTGCCTTCTCGCGGCCGAATCACCTGCTGGCACATCTCGGCTATCCGTTCACTCGAATGCTTCAGAAACAGTTCGCCGAGGATTCGAAGGAGGCTATGTTTCGCGCCGTTCGGACAATCGGCTAAACTGACTCTCATCAAATGAAACGTGTCTTTCTCATCGATTCGATGTCGCATATCTACCGCGCGTATTTTGCCCCGATGGGCACGCGGCAAGATCCGCTTCGCAACAGCAAGGGACAGGTGACCCAGGCGGTTTTCGTCTTTACGAACATGCTGCGGAAGCTGCTGAAGGACGAACGGCCGGATTACATCGCAGCGGTTTTCGAATCAGAAACTGGGACGTTTCGCCACGATTCCTACGCGGAGTACAAGGCCAACCGGCTGGAGATGCCGGATGACCTGCAGACGCAGATACCGTACATTCTTCGCGTCTGCGAGGCCTTTAATATTCCCATACTTCAGGCTGACAAGTATGAAGCCGACGACGTGATCGGCACGCTCGCCAAGAAGGTTGCCGACAAAGGAATGCAGGCGGTGATCGTCTCGAATGACAAGGATCTGTGCCAACTCGTAACAGACCCGCACGTCATCGGGATGCGGCAGAATTCGACGAACGTGAAACGGAAGGTGCCGGTTCCGCCGATCGAATGGTGCGATGAAGCCTGGGTCGTGAAAAAGTTTGGCGTGCCTCCCAATAAGATCGTGGATCTGCTCGGATTGATGGGCGATTCGGTCGATAACATTCCGGGTGCTCCGGGCATTGGCGAGAAGGGAGCGTTAAAGCTCGTTCTGGAATTCGGCTCGACCGAAGCGGCTATGGAGAATGCGGAAAAGGTCACCCACAAGACCTATCGCGAATCGCTGCAGAATAATCAGGACATCATCCGTCAATCACTAGAGTTGGCGACGATTCATACTGACGCTCCGGTCGAACTCAACCTCGATCAGTTGAAGGCGAGCGAGCCCGATCGTGCAAAGGCATATTCGCTGTTCCGCGAATTGGAGTTTGCGGCCCTGACGAAAGAGTTTGGTGATTCGGCTCCGTCGCTGTTCGATTCCCTGCCCGATGAAGTTGATAGCGAAAGGCCGGCTCCGGTTGAGCAGGCGTATTCGATCGTCCAGACTCGTGCAGATCTCGACAAACTTATCCGCAAGGTCTGGGAGCGTGAGTGGTTCGCGTTCGAACTGGATGATTCGAACGAAGGAAAATGGCACAGCTCGTTCGATAAACAGGCGCCGCTCGGCGTTGCGATATCGCACACGCCAGGGATCGCGGCGTTTGTCGATCTTGAGAATTTCGACGATCGGAAATGGGCGATCCGCGTGCTGAAAGACCTTTTCGAGAATCCGTACATCGATAAATCGACGCACGACTATAAGTGCAAGGCGGCGGTATTGGCAAAGATCGGTATCACTGCAGTCGGGGTTAAGAACGATCTGATGATCGCGTCTTATCTGCTCGACACTAGCCGGCCGCATCATGAACTTGAAGTTCTCGCGCAACATAATTTGAACGTGTTTCCCGATTCGCCAGCCGAAGGATTTACCGAAAGCGGATGGAAGGCGACGGTCAGAGCCGATTGGGCATATCAGCTCACGCCGATAATGTCGGAGAAGATCAAGAAGGACGAACTCGAGAAAGTTTACTCCGAGATCGAGATCCCGATCGGGCCGATACTCGCGGACATCGAGAGGGCCGGGATGAAGGTTGATGACAAAGAGCTTGGTGAGTTTTCCGAGTTCATCGCGAAGGAACTGGCGATCGTCAGCGAGAAGATATTCAAGATCGCGGGCCGTGAGTTCAACATCGGATCGCCGAAACAGGTCGGCGAGATCTTTGAGGAGCTAAACATCGCGACCGGAAAGAAGACCGCGACCGGACAAATATCGA
>JAQSDP010000148.1 GCA_029945985.1 bacterium
ACTGGCTTCAGCCAAAGGGTCCTTTTGGGCTAAAGCCCGTGGATGTTCTTAGATTCAACCACTAGCTGAAGCTAGTGGCAATTTAAAGAGCCTTTAGGAAACTGGATAGAGAACCATCTATGCCATTCGTTAAAGTCTGGTTGCACTTCGTCTGGTCAACGAAAGGCCGACATCCATACTTAAGCGATGAGATTAGGACAAAAGTCTTCGAACACATTCGAGAAAATGCGAAGCAAAAGGGGATTTATATCGATTTTATCAATGGCTATCTCGATCATGTTCATTGCCTGATCTCGCTCGCCACGGATCAGACCCTAAAAGAGATCATGCAATTGATAAAGGGAGAATCGTCGTTCTGGATCAATAAGAACAATCTGACGAAAACTAAATTCGCGTGGCAGGATGAGTACTTTGTCGTATCAGTTAGTGAGGACACCCTGCCGAGTGTGCGGCGGTATATTGCAAACCAAGAAGAGCATCATAAGACGGTATCGTTCGATGATGAATTTGAGGGTTTCTTGAAAACAGCGGGATTTCAGAAGTTCAGAGATTCTGATTAATGCCCGACCGTAAGGAAAATGTTCATCGGTTTGATTTTGGGCTAAAGCCCCGACCTCTTTCTTTGACTGTTCCACTAGCTGAAGCTAGTGGCAATTTAGAAAATCTAGCTTAGCTGAATGAAAACCAGCCTTATCACCATTGCTTACATCGCCGCGAGTGCGTTGTTTATCTTGAGCCTCGGCGGTTTGTCGCGGCAGGAGACCGCTCGGCGGGGGAACTGGTACGGCATCATTGGGATGCTGATCGCGTTGGCGGCGACGGCGGCGGCGATGGACCCGAGCGGCTGGCCGATCCTGGGCGGCGTGCTGATCATCGGAGCGGTGATCGGGGCGACTCTCGCGTCACGCGTCCAGATGACCTCGATGCCTGAGCTTGTCGCGATCCTGCACAGCTTCGTCGGTTTAGCGGCGGTTCTCGTAGGCTTCGGCACGTATCTCGGGCCATCCAACATTCCGCAGAACGAATTACTCGTCCACAACATCGAGATCTTTATCGGCGTCTGCATCGGTTCGATCACGTTCACGGGCTCGGTCATTGCGTTTCTCAAACTCAGGGGCTCGATCGGCGGCAAGCCGTTCATGCTGCCGGGAAGGCATTTTCTAAACCTTGCGATGCTTATCGGCACGATCGTGCTCGGCGTGTTGTTCGCGATGGCACCGGGCGTCAGCGGAAACCAGTATCTGATGGGAGCAGCGGTCCTGACCGGCGTACTCGGCGTCCACTTCATCATGGCGATCGGCGGAGCGGATATGCCGGTCGTCGTCTCGATGCTCAACAGCTATTCCGGATGGGCGGCGGCTGCGGCGGGCTTTATGCTGTCGAACGATCTGCTTATCATCACCGGAGCCCTCGTCGGATCATCCGGAGCGATCCTCAGCTACATAATGTGCAAGGGCATGAACCGCTCGTTCGTCAGTGTGATGCTTGGCGGATTCGGTACTGAAAGCGGCACAGTTGCATCAACAGCTAGCGGCGAGCCGGCCGGAGAAGTGCGTCAGGTTGACGCTTCGACGACAGCAGATATGCTTCGCCAGGCAAAGAAGGTGATCATCGTCCCCGGCTACGGACTCGCCGTCGCACAGGCCCAACACTCCCTCGCCGAGGTCGTCAAGATCCTTAAAGAAGGCGGCACCGAGGTTAAGTTCGCTATCCACCCGGTCGCCGGACGCCTGCCCGGTCATATGAACGTCCTCCTAGCCGAGGCGAACATACCTTACGACGTCGTCTTCGAGATGGACGAGATCAATCACGAATTCCCTGGCACAGACGTCTCGTGGGTGATCGGTGCCAATGACATCGTCAACCCCTCGGCCCTCGACGATCCGACGTCGCCAATCGCCGGCATGCCCGTCCTCCACGTCTGGGAAGCCCGCGACACCATCGTCATGAAACGCGGCATGGCAAGCGGCTACGCTGGCGTCGACAACCCCCTCTTCTACAAAGAAAACACCCTCATGCTCTTCGGCGACGCCAAGAAGGTCGTGGATGAGATATTAACAGCGATGCGCAGTTAAACATGCCTCTACATGAATGCAAAAAAGAGAAAGCTTTGGCAGGAATTGGTGGATGCATGGAACACGGTCACGCCGGCCTGCCACGTATATCTTGCCCAAGAGTTTGCAACTGCATACCCGAAGGATTTTTTTGGATGGATAGCGCTTGCCGACGGGTTAATGAACATTTCGGCATTTGAAAGTGCTTCTAAGGCACTGATCAGGGCACGACGTTTAGCGCCCAAAGAACATCTGAGTTGGTGCTATTTAAAATCTGGGAAGCTTTATCGTGAAAAGGGCGACCATCGGCGAGCGGAGCGCTGGTATCGAAAAGCAGTTAGTTCCTCGGAGTCGCAAGAAAGCTCGGTTTTTTTGGGAGCTTGTCTCGCCAAACAGGGGCGATTTTCAGAGGCACTACTTATTCATGGCAAAGCAGCTAGCTTTGATCCGGAGAAAGCTGATGAAGCTCTGTTCAATCTAGGACTGATTCATCGGGCAGAGGCAAATTTCGTTGTGGCATTGAGCTATTTTGAACAGGCGATCGCTATAGACCCCGAGTATGCCGACGCAAAAACCGCCCGAGATGATATCCATAAGTTGCTCAAAATCAGATCATCTGTTGTTCGCAACAAACGTCCAAGTCGAGGCGTTCGTCGCGCATAGAACTTTTGTCGATCTGAGTCAGCCCGGCGATCGAATAGAAGGGTCATCGACCAAAGGGTTTCAAATAGCAGGCGTCTTTACGTTTTGGCGCCCTCGCGTCCAGGCTTTTCGACCGTTGATCCGGGTTGCGGTTGTTAGATTGAGGATCATCATTCCATCATCGTCCACGTGAATATCCTGAAATGCTATGCGGTAAGGCGGTTTGATGCTGAAGGCTGTGCAGAACGGACTCGCTTCGATCCGGCCGGCCGTTCCAGAACCTCGCTCTTCCTTTTTTACGGGAAACGCATTCGCTGCCGTAGAGATAACTTTGCGGATGCCGATAATGTTTCTTGCCGAGTCGAAAAAGAAGCGAACCGTGTCAGGTAGACCGAGAATGTCCAAAGCTTTGGCGTTCAGGTAAAAGTCTTTCTTCGTTCCGAGCGTCACCCACGGACTTAGCATGCTCACCTTCATCGGAGCTCCCTTAAATTCTGTCCAATCATTCATCATATTTTTATGATCGTTCCTACATCCACAACAACTGTACAATAGCTAGTACAATGTGTCAAGGATGAATGTCACTAATCGATCGACCGCGTCGGATAATCTCTCCACCGCGGTGCAGAAATGAACTTCGTCCTCGCCAGTTCAAAAAACGCGGTGCAGCGCGTGCAAGTCTGTCAGCGACGCGGCGGAGGGCATCGATGAAATGTGAGTTCGCGGACCGGGTGGAACTACTAGCTCCGGCGGAGCAAATGAATCGGATGGATGATTTTGGTCGGATCGGAATGGTCGGTCTGCTCGTTCTCGTCCTGATGGTTTTTGACACTCCTAATCCTGCGTGATAGCTTCGCAGTTTACCGAAGTATGTCCAGTGAAAACCTTAAGAAGACGCCGTTGAATGCGGTGCATCGTGAACTCGGCGGGAAGATGGTCGATTTTGGCGGTTGGGATATGCCGGTGCAGTATCCGGCCGGCGTGATCGAAGAGCATATGGCGACGCGTACGCGTGCCGGTCTGTTCGACGTTTCGCACATGGGCGAGATCTGGGTCGAAGGCCCGGACGCGATCCCGTTCGTCAACAGCATCACCACCAACGACGTCACCAAGCTCGTCGACGGCCAAGCCCATTATTCGGCGTTCCCGAATGAAGAAGGCGGCGTAGTGGACGATCTGCTCGTCTATCGCTTTGCCGAGGACCGGCTGCTGCTGGTCGTTAATGCCGGCACCACCGAGAAGGATTGGGAGTGGATAACATCGCTCAAGAAAGACGAGAATGTGACGCTCCGAAACGCAAGTGCCGACTATTGCCAGATCGCCATCCAGGGCCCGAAGGCTGTCGGGATACTGCAAAAGCTGACCGAAACCGAGCTTGAACCGATCAAGTATTACCACTTCACGGAAGGCAAGGTTGACGGTGTTGAGTCGATCATTTCGCGGACAGGTTATACCGGCGAGGACGGTTTCGAGGTCTACGCCGCTGCCGATAAGGCTGAACAGCTTTGGAACAAGATGCTGGAAACCGGTGCTTCGGAAGGTATACAGCCCTGCGGTTTGGCTGCCCGCAACACGCTTCGACTAGAATCGGCGATGTCTTTGTATGGCCACGAACTTGACGATAATATCTCCACGCTTGAAGCCAATCTCGGCTGGATAACGAAACTACAAAAGGGAGAATTTGTAGGACGCGAGCAGATCGCTGCTTTGAAAGAGAACGGTGTGAAACGTAAGTTGGTCGGCTTTGAGATGAAGGAACCGGGAATCGCCCGCGACGGATTCGATATCTACGTTGGTGATGAGAAAGTTGGCGTTGTCACATCCGGATCGCCGGCACCGTTCCTCAAGAAGAACATCGGCCTCGGATTTGTGCCGCCGGAATTGGCAAATGTCGGGCAAGAAATTAGAATTGACGTAAGAGGTAAACGTCTTGCGGCAGAGGTTGTGCCGACTCCTTTTTATAAGCGAGAAAAATAGCTAGAGCGGACAAGGTCTCCGCGTTCCTTTAAGAAAATGTCAAATATTCCTGAGAATCTACGTTACAGCAAAGACCACGAATGGATCTCGGTCGACGGCGAACTTGCCGCGATCGGTATCACTGATTATGCCCAGCATTCGCTTGGCGACGTCGTTTACATCGATATGCCGCGAGTCGGCGACAAATTTGGAGCCCATGAGGCCTTCGGGTCTGTTGAGTCGGTCAAAGCCGTTTCCGAGGTCTTCACGCCGATCGGCGGTGAAGTCGTCGAAGTCAATGACGGCCTTAACGACACCCCCGAGAAAGTGAACGGTGATCCGTACGGCGACGCATGGTTCATCAAGATCAAGATGGATAACCCGCTCGAAGCCGACGGCATGCTCTCAAGTGTGGAGTATGAAGAGTATTTAGAAGCATCCGCGTAAGACTATGCGTTATATTCCAAATTCGCCCGAAGAACGTGCAGAAATGCTCGATTCTATCGGGCTTTCTAATGCGAGCGAGCTGTTTCGCTCCATTCCTGCCGACGTCCAACTGCACCGCCCGCTGAAGATCACCGATCCGCTCGCCGAACCTGAGGTCATCGCCGCCATGGAAGAAATGGCCGCGAGAAATACGGCAGCGACGAAGCCTTCGTTCCTCGGTGCAGGCGTCTATTCGCATTATTCGCCGACTATCGTGGATCATCTGATCCAACGGTCAGAGTTCTTCACGTCCTACACGCCGTATCAGCCTGAGATCTCTCAGGGAACGCTACAGTACATCTTCGAATTCCAGACGCTGATCTGTCAGTTGACGGGAATGGAAGTGGCGAATGCGTCTATGTACGACGGCTCGACCGCTATGGCTGAGGCCTACCTGATGGCCCAACGCGTGACGCGTCGAAACAAGATCGTCGTAGCCACGAGCGTTCACCCCGAATACCGCGAGGTCGCGAAGACATACACGGCTCACGGTGACGCCGAGATCGTGGAGGTCGCGTTCGATGAAGCTACTGGCCGCTTGAGCGATACCTCGGCTCTCGATGACAAGACCGCTGCG
>JAQSDP010000149.1 GCA_029945985.1 bacterium
AGAGGATTCAAGCGGTATCGTTGCAGCCTCGGTCTTTCCCGCTGCGACGTCGTCCATCACGGAGATCAGATTGCGGATCTGCTGACCGTTCTTGTGAAGCGTCTGCAGCAATTGGTCCGTCTCGATCGCTCCTGTCGTTCGAGGAAGTGACGCAGACGGGCTTCGTTCGAGCGATCTTGCGAGGAGAGCTACTTCCTCGACAGGTTTAAGAAGGTCCTTCGCGAGCAGCCACCCGAAACCGAGCGATGCCGCGGTGAGAAGCACGATCGTCGCGAACAGCGTCAGAAACGGGTCGGCCGAGAGAAACGTCAGGACCAGGTAGGCACCGAGGCCGAGCAGGCAATCCGCGACTGCGAGCGTTCCCGCCGCGAGCCAGATCCGGCCCTTCAAGGAGTTGATTACTGATCGTGACGGCCTCATTATTACTTGCTCAAAGGGTAAGGAGATCTGCGATGCGCGATGGGTCAACTATTAAGACGGGTTGCCCGTTCACCGACGCCTCGAACTCGCCGAGAGGATCATCAATGGATGCATGTCTCAGATCTTCAGCCCGGATCTGCAGCATCTCGCCGATGCGATCGACGTTGAATGCGATCGGAAGTTCTACCTTATCGCCGATCGGCCTCAATACGACTGCCTTTCGCTTTGCAGGATCACCCGAACCTGCCGCCACTCCGGTATTCACTATCGCGAGGATATCGCCGCGGTGCGGTGCGATGCCCGAGAGCGGCCCCGGACCGTCAGGCAGCGGAGTCGGCATGAGATGGCCTGTGACCTCAGCAACGGACCTCGCCGGGACAGCGTAGTGCGTTTCGCCAAAGTAGAACGATACAAACTTATATAGTGTTTCGACGGTAGGGTCGCTCTGGGTTTCCGCCTCGCGCGGAGAGACGTTGAGAGACCCTTCGGCCGCGGGCGGAATATGCAATTCCATAAGAATCGGGGCGTTTGCGGTAAGGAGTTAGGCTTCGACGGAACCGCCGCTGAGGTAGGTTTCGACAGCTTTCATTAGGGTTTCGGGACCGAAGGGCTTCGTTATATAACCGGTGGTACCTGCCATCCGCCCGCGTACTTTATCGAAAAAGCCGTCCTTGCCCGAGATCATCACCACGGGTATATCCTTGGTCGAATCTTTGCCGCGAATGGCCTTGCAGACCTGATAGCCATCCATTCGGGGCATCGTAATATCAAGAAGGACCAGGTCGGGGATCATATTGTCGAGCTGTTCGATAGCCTCGATGCCGTCGGCCGCGCAAAAGACTTCGTGGCCGCATTTTTCGAGTTTTCCGGCGATCAGCTTTCGAACCGTAGCGCTGTCGTCCACGACGAGGATCCTTTTCTCCTTCGGTCTTGCCTCTGCCGCCTCTTCCTGTCGCTTGAGTTCGTCCAGGCGGATCAATAGCGAATTGATCTGACTGCTGAGCACGACGTTGGTCGGATTGAGCTGTGACGCTTCTTGGAGGTAATTAAGCCCTGACTCAAAGTCGCGCAGATTGAGGAGGGCGACTCCGCAATTGGTTAATTCATTCTCTGAAAGGGGACGGCTTTCACGAGCCGCTTCCAATTCCCTCACGGCGCTTCTCAAAGCGACTTTGTCCGCGTGCGAGTTGGCGAGAAGCATCTCGAGATCGGAAAGGGTCAACGTAGCAAGGCAGCTTCCGCAGGTGAACGCCTGGGCTGGATTGTCAGCCTTGCAGAACGGACACGCCGCATGCGGGACGACCCGCTCGTTGACCAACAATCTGGTTTCATATCCCGTCGTTGCCATAACGTCGGCAACCGTAAAGTCGAGCGGCATCGGGATCGATTCTTCGGTAGCGTGCTCTTCGAAAGCTTCAACGGTCGGCTCGGAGAATCCAACCGGGCTTTCGATGCCGACTTCTTCGGCCGCAGCTTCTACATTTTCGACAGCTTCAAACACAACCGGTCCACGTTCGAAGTGCGGTGCTGGTTCAACGAATGCAACTGCCGGCGTTGGGACAGGAGCGAACTCCTCTTCAAGGCTGGCGGGGGACGGAACGTGGGCGTATTCCTCGGTTTGGTAAAGGCTGTCGTCCGCGACGGAACACTCTTCCGCTACGGCCGAGAACTCGAACGAGTCCTTTGTCTTGACGTTCGGTGTTTCGTTTTCGCCTTCTTCGCTGCCATTGCCGCCAGGGAATGCGAATGAAAACGCAACAGTGTTCATTCCCCAGTCGGGTGTGGTGGAAGCTGATCCGACAGCAGACTCGGCTTCTTCGATGATCTTTGGATACGTTTCACCGGTTTCACGCTCGTGAAGTTCGACCGCTGCAACGGGGAATTCAAGGTCTTGGGTCGGGCTCTTGTCATGGACGGCCGCGGTGTCTCGCTCTGATTCGAGGACAAATGCGGTGTTCTCCATCTCTACTGCCGAAGCGGCTTCCTCGGCTTGAGGTGCGACGAGTGCCATGATCGAGCGGAGCGATTCGAGTCCGAAGGTCGCCACTGAATTTTGCGGGTTGATGCCGATAACTCTTTCGAACGCCTTGATCTTTTCTTCGAATCCGTCGGCCAGGTGAGCTCTAAGGATCCAGCCTTCTTCCGATTCGGGGTTCACGCTGATGAACGCATCCAGGAGATCGTTGGCATCGCCCTTGCGGCCCGTGACGGCTGCTGCGCGAGCCTCGGCGAGAAGAGATTGATTGATCTTGTTCTGAGCTGCTGCGTACTCTTCTTTTGCTTCCCGATTGGACGGATCGATCTCGACCACCTTTTCCAGATACGTAAGTTTGCCCTCGGGCGAGTCGGCGAGTTTGGCCAACCAGAGCCACGCATCGGGGTTATGCTGATCGTTCTCAAGTGCCTGATTGAAGCACTGCGCAGCGAGGTCGGCCTGCCCGCCGTCTGCTGCGTCTATTCCACGTTGAACGAAAGTCTTTGCAAGAAGCGACTTGGTAGCAGCGATCCACTCAAGGGCGCGGCCATTGTGAGGGTTGATCTCCAGAACATTGTTGAGGAAGATCAGCAGTTCTTCAGGATAGTCGCTGATGGACGCCAGCCAGAGCCACGCGGATTCCGATGACGGGTCGAGCTCGGTGGCGCGCAGGAGCGCGGTTCGAGCCGTTGCCCGGTCGCCGGTCTGTGCGGCCTGGACTCCTTCACGGAGTGCGTCGTTGGCTTGCCGGTCGTAGTTACTGACAACGGCATCGGCGACCACTCCATCGATCGCGGTCGCCGAGTTCAGATCTGTATCGAGTCTCATAGGGTAGGTGGTAGTTACGCGAAATTCGGTTGTGCGGAAACGCCGGGAGGATGCAGGCAAAATACACTCTTGCCCATTTTGGCAATATCGAGAAAGCAATAACGGTGCCACTCACCAGTTCTAATTCGGCGACTCCTAAATCGCTCAAAGTTCACGGTTTACCGTTGCTGCCTCCGGCAGTTTCAAGAGGGTTGTTAGGTTGAAGTTGTGACAAAAAACGGCAGGATTGTCGAGGTGGGGCTAACAAAAAGTGTACACTCGCTCTGATGGATATAGACGATAAATTGAGTCAGTTTGACGTAGTAATTATCGGCGGCGGCCCAGCTGGAATGGCGGCCGCTCTCTGGTCTGATGAGCTGGGACTGAACTCCTGTGTGATCGACAGCGCGTCGAATTTCGGCGGGCAGCTGCATTGGATCTATAACCCGATCACTAATTACCTCGGTACTAATTTAGAGAATGGCGAGGCAGGCTTTCGCGACTTCTCGAAGTCACTCTCCAGGCGAAACTTCACTCAGATGTTAGGTTGCCTCGCAACGTCGGTCGACGTTGCGATAGGCAATGTGTTACTAGACGACGGCCGCGAGATCCACGCTAGAGCAATCGTGGTAGCCACCGGCGTGCGGCGCCGAACACTAGGTGTTCCCGGGGAGGTTGAGTTCAACGGGAAGGGGATCCTCGACTCGGGTTCGCGAGATAAAAGCGAGGCATCGGGACGTCGTGCCGCTGTCGTCGGAGGCGGCGATGCGGCCTTGGAGAACGCGTTGATCTTGGCGGATCATGCTGACAAGGTCTACTTGGTTCATCGCGGTGATAGATTCTCCGCACGCGAAAAATTCACCAAAGCTGTCAAGCGTAACGGACGGATCGAAGTCGTACTCAACGCGCGAGTAAGGGAGTTTGGCGGATCTTCGGATCTTGAGTTCGTCGATATCGAACTTGCTTCCGGCGGATCGAGTCGGATCGCTATCGAGAGTGCAGTGGTTCGAATCGGGGTGCAGCCAAATTCTGGGCTGCTTCGCGGAATTGCAGACCTCGATGCGGCTGGTTACATAAACGTCGATCGCGAGTGTCGAACATCTGCTCAGGGGGTATTCGCGATCGGCGATGTTGCGAATCCCGTGTCGCCAACTATCTCCACCGCGACAGGCTCGGCGTCATCGGCGATCAAATGTATCGCAGGCTCGGTTCGGAAAACTGAATAGAGTTCAACCCCTCATACACCTCATCCCATTTATCTGGAAATTCTCCGAAAATGGCGAGCAATTCGTCCCTGCGAACGTGCCGCTTGTCCCAGACGCGATCCCAGCCACGCAGCTAAGTCTAGTATTCGCAGAAAATAGCAACACTTCGTGTCGTTGGAACGGCGAATGCCCTCCTGAGTACGGAATCTTAGATTCACCTTTTGATCAAGAACTACAGGAGGCATTATGAGTAATTCTAAAACTTCAGAATGGATGAACGGCGTACTTGCTTTACTAGCCGCGTTCGTTCTGATCTCGGGTAGTACTCTGGCTCAGTCTGGTATTTCGTCAGTCAACGGAACCGTCGTTGACGCGCAAGGCCAGGTTGTCGCCGGAGCTACTGTCAAACTGACCAGCACCGGTCAGGGCACGACACGCACTACAACAACAGACGGCAGCGGCGCCTATACCTTCAGCGCTGTTACGCCGGGAGGCTATTCTCTGGAGGTCGAGGCGTCAGGCTTCAAGCGCTCCATCGTGCGGGACGTCCAAGCGCTCGTCGATAAGTCGACGTCGATTCCGATCAGCCTTGAGGTCGGTGCCGTTACCGCCAACGTCGAGGTTTCTGCCGGCGGCATCGAAAACATAGTCAACACCCAGGACGCGAGTCTTGGTAATAACTTTGTTTCGCGGCAGATCTCGCAACTCCCGCTCGAGGGACGTAACGTCGTCGGATTGTTGAGCCTTCAGCCAGGTGTTACTCCGGAGGGAGCAGTCTCAGGAGGCCGGCAAGACCAATCGAATATCACGCTTGACGGCGTCGATGTCAACGATCAGCAGACCGGCTTAAATATCGATCAGGACGCCGCCTTCTCGGCAGTGCTCCGCGTGACGCCGGACTCGATCGAGGAATTCCGCGTTACGACGCTGAACCCAGACGCGACTAAGGGCCGTTCGGCCGGCGCTCAGGTTTCCCTTATCACTAAGAGCGGCTCGAACGAGTTTCGTGGTAATCTTTTTGAATATCACCGCAATACCCTGACGTCAGCGAACGACTGGTTCAACAATGCAGCCGGTATCGAACGGCCTAAGCTGATCCGAAATCTATTCGGCGGCAGCCTTGGCGGCCCGATCGTCAAAGACCGGATATTTTTTTTCTACAACTATGAGGGAATGCGAGAAGCCAAAGACGCAGGTGTGACCCAGGTGGTACCGCTTCCGTCTTTGGGCCAGGGGATCGTCAAATTCTTCGATTCATCCGACGCGCTGCGAAGCCTTGATATCAAC
>JAQSDP010000150.1 GCA_029945985.1 bacterium
CTATGCCGTTATTGCAGTGAGCGGCCTCGCTTTTGTACTTACCGTGGCGCTGGCTCTCCTCTCAAAGAGAGCCTTAAAATAAAGAAGCAGACGCCGGTGAGGCATCTGCTTCTTATTCGAAAATGGTCGGGGCGAGAGGATTCGAACCTCCGACCTCACGGTCCCGAACCGTGCGCTCTACCAGGCTGAGCCACGCCCCGATGTGCGGAAAAACCGCAATGATTAAGTCTATGAGACACCCGGACTCCTGTCAATACGGGTTTTCAATTGATGAAGAATCGGATGACGACGAATCCGGCTACGAATAGTACCAGGAAGGCGACAGTAAGAATCTCGAAATATTTATCAATGAATCTCTTGATCGGGGCTCCGAAAAAGTAGAACAAGCCGCCGACGAGGAAAAACCTTCCGGATCTGCCGATGATCGATGCGACGATCAGCGTGGTAAGCGACACCTCGAAAGCACCCGCGGCAATCGTAAATACCTTATAAGGAATTGGCGTGAATCCGGCGGCAAGGATCGCCCAGAAAGCATGTTCTTCATAAAGCTGCCGAACATTCTCGTAGTGTCCCATCGCGCCGTAAAGATGAAGTATCGGCTGGCCGATCGCTTCGAAGAATACGTAACCGATGAAGTAGCCGAAAACTCCGCCCAGGACCGATCCGACCGAGCAGATCAGGGCATACCGGAAAGCCTTCTTCGGGATGACCACGGCCATGGCGATCAAAAGCACGTCAGGCGGGATGGGGAAAAACGAGGATTCCGCGAAAGCGATAACGAAAAGAGCCCACTCGGCATACGGCTTTTCTGCATAGCTTTCAACCCACTCTTTCAATCTTCGGACGTATCCAAATATCTTCTTCAAGTAAATTTCCTCACTTCCAGCCGTGTTCACCGATAAGGGGGACGAACGCACACGGTCCACAATTCTCGGTCGAGTAGCCTTTTTCGGTTTTTGTAACTCGGACAAGCACCTGAGATTTCTGACCCTCGCCGATCGGGATCACCATACGACCGCCGACAGCCAACTGATCTACCAGCGGCTGTGGGATCTCCGGGCCGCCAGCTGCCACTAATATCGCGTCGAAAGGCGAGTAGATCTGCCATCCGAGAGTTCCGTCGCCTACGCGATACGAGATATTCCGATATCCCAGATTTCTAAGTCGTTCCTTCGCTACCGACGCAATCGATTGGATCCGTTCGATCGCGTAAACCTTTCTAGCGAGGAGCGCGAGCACGGCTGTTTGATATCCGGAGCCCGAACCGATCTCAAGAACGCGTTCGCGTCCCGAGAGTTCGAGCAGTTCGGTCATTCGGGCTACGATGAAAGGCTGTGAGATGGTTTGGCCGACCGAGAGCGGCAACGCATTGTCTTTGTACGCCTGCGACTGTAAAGCATTCGGCACAAACAAATGCCGCGGAACCGTATTCATAGCTCCGAGAACCCGATCGTCGGCGATCTTGTAGGTGTTCCGGAGTTGCTCAGTCATTCGGCCGCGAGGAATCTCGTAACCGTCTGAGATATTTCGCCCTGATGCGGTGCCGTTCATTTTACTCGTCCCAACTCCTTAATGCTTCGAGAACCGAATAATGCGTCATATCAGCCCTCATAGGCGTGACTGAAACATACCCTTCCTCGATCGCTTCGAAGTCGGTCCCGCCTTCCGCTCGGAAACCCTCACGAACCTCGCCGATCCAATAATAAGGTTTGCCTCGCGGATCGGTGTGTTCGCTGATCACGGGCCGAGCAGACTTGAAGCCTTGTTTTGCTACCTTGATTCCTTTCGGAACTCCCTTAGGGACGTTTACGTTGAGCAGCGTGAATTCAGGCAAGCCTTCGTTCAGGGCTCTTGCAACGATGTTTCGGGCAACGACGGCAGATTCGGTGAAGTCGTGGCTTCTATTCGCGACGAGGCTTAGCGCGATTCCAGGAACGCCTAGGATCGTGGCTTCCAGTGCTCCTGCGACCGTTCCCGAATAGGACGCGTCTTCGCCGAGATTGGCTCCGTGGTTGATCCCGCTGACGCAGATATCGGGACGAAGTTCCTCGGGGAGGATCCGATTAAGAGCAAGTGTGACGCAGTCGGTCGGTGTTCCGTCGACCGTCCAATGACGGTCGTCAAGTTGCCTGATCCTGAGCGGACGCGAAAGCGTCAGGCTGTGCGACGCGCCGCTCATCTCTGATTCGGGTGCGACGACATAGACCTCGCCGACAAGACGCATCGCTTTCTCGAGGGCCTCAATGCCTTCGCTGTGGTAGCCGTCGTCGTTGGTGATGAGAATCTTAGGAAACTTTGCCGTCTTCATTACAAAAGGATAAGTATATTGAACCGCAACGCGATTCGCACGTGGGACTTCTGGTGGAACAAATAGAAAATGCGTGAGGTCATGTCGGCCTCACGCATTTTCTTGATCTCATTCACTTCTAGCGGTTGTCCGGCCGCGGAGCCGAATTCATCGGACGCTGCTGGCGGAAACGTCGGCGGTTGCGCTTGCGGGCGTTTGCCGATTTCAATTTCGCCTTTTGGCCGGGCGGAATGAAGTGAGCATGCTTTTTAAGGTCTTTAATGATCTCTTCCGAGATAACCTTGCGTTTGAAACGACGGAGAGCACTCTCGATCGATTCGTTGTTGTTTACTGATATATAAGCCATTCTTTTCTCACCTCCTTTCGGCCGAAGATATTGCCACAAAGGGCAAACAAACATTAAACCACGTTCAGTGTGTGCTGGCAAGCCTTTGAACGCCGTCGCGGATGGCGAGGAGCTTGAGGCCCTCTAGTGTGAGATTCTCGTCAACAACGTCGATGGCCGTCGTTTGCTTCGCGATCATACGGGCGAATCCGCCGGTGGCGACGACTTTCCCCTTGCTGTCGATCCGCTTGAGCAATCCCTCGACCATGGCAATGTGGCCGTTCACGATCCCTGACTGGATAGATTCGACCGTGGATCTCCCGATCACATTCTCCGGGGCCTCGATGGAGACACCCGGAAGCTTGGATGTCGCGAGCTGAAGGGCTTTGGCGGACGTTGCTATGCCGGGTGCGATGATGCCACCGACGTAGAAATTTTCATCGGAGACTACGTCGATAGTTGTTGCGGTACCAAAGCTGCAAGCTACGACTGGCGTGCCGTATTTGGATGCGGCGGCAAAGCAGTTGACAAGCCGGTCGGCACCGGCCGCGGATGGCGGCTCGTAATCGATGTTGAAACCGAAATCCCACGTCGCATCGACATATCGCGGCGCTATCTTGAAAAGGCCGTTGCAGACCTCCGAGATCACATCGTTGAGCTCGGGTACGACCGAAGCAACTACGCACGTATCGATATCGACCTGGATGAAATCCTTTTCGTGAACTTTGAGGCGGTCGAACAGAAGCTCGTCGGATGTGTAGTCACGCTTCGTTTGAATGGAAAATTTATGCAGCAGCGATTCGCCGTCGAAAATACCGAACTTGGTGGAAGAGTTGCCGATGTCGATGGCGAGAAGCATCAGCCTTCGAGCGGCAGGCCGTCGTAGACGACGTTCCAGCCGTTTTTGCGGCTTGAATTAAGCGAGCGGGAGAACCAGAGCATCGCGGCGTCGCGGTCCTCGTAGAGCTGGACCGCCGGGAAAGTTTCGCGCGGGTCGACGCGGCATATAGCGGCACCGGCCGTGGCGCTTTTGATGCACAGAAGCGCGGTCATCCTATCCTTTTGGAGGATGGCGGTGCGGAGCAGTAAGTCCGCGTCGTCATCGATCGAGTCTTCCAGATCAGCGATCTCTTCGGCGAAATCTTCATCGTCGAAATCGAACTCGGAATCTAAGTCAAAATCTTCGTTCATACGGCTTTTACCAACGTTACAACGGACGGCGGCAAAGTTCAATCTAGCAGGCCTCGGGCGAGCATACGCCCGCGGGCAACTCGTACTTCACTTCAGAGAAATTGCTGACGACAAGCTCCTCGCGTACGCGGTTGCCGGTTGTACGATCGATCACCTCACGCCATATCTCGTTCTCACGAAAGTTCTTTCCGTCGCGGTTAAGAAAGCGGTGATTCCGTTCGAAGACGTGATACGAATTCGGCGTTTCGATATCAGACCGTATTGATCCTTTGAGATGTTCGCCGGTAAGCCAGAGGCGGATCTGAAATGTAGCGTCAGTCGGATTGTTGAACCTCAGATCGATGTAGTTAAAGAACACTCCGGCACCCGAACCGAATGGCAGCGCGCGATTTTCGTCAGGAAAGGGGTCGAAGCTGTGGTGATGTCGTTCGACAACTTCGAGCGGCGTGTGGAGTGCCATCCAGTAGAGCAGATTCGCGAGCTGACACAGGCCGCCGCCAACTCCGCGAACAACCTCGCCGCGGGAAAGCTGCATTCCTTCGAGATAGCCTTTTTCCTCCGTTGCCTCGCCTAGCTGCTGCCAGAATGAGAATGTTTCGCCGGGTCTGATCAGCAGCCCGTCAATCGTCGGGCACGCGATCTTGAGATTTCCGACCTTGTTCTCCTGCAACTGCGGATCGGAGTTGCCGAGCTTTCTTCTGAGCAGCGATTGGTGCTTTTTGCAGGTGAATTTTAAATCGTCCGTCGAAACTTCCGACGCGAACCGGAAACGCTTTGACGCATCACCCAGACGTCGGAACATCCGCTTCTGGCCAATGCGGGTTTTGTAAATGGCGGGATGTATCTCTGAAAGTCGCCGCATTCTAGGTCGCTCGAAGTTGTTCCACGTCGCCTGCTTGTACGATGGTGACCGAGCCGTCGTTCAGTTTAACTCGGAGGGCTCCGTTCGGTTCGAGGCCGTCTGTGACTCCTTCGAGCGATTCATTTTCTAACACAACTCGGACCGATTTTCCAGAGAAGTAGGTCGAGCGTTTGCGCCATTCGTCGATGATCTCGGTTGCACCGGTGTCGGTTTGGAGGATGTCGTAGAAATAGGTGATGTATTTGGTAAGAGCCTCGGCTAATTCCGAGGGGTTTGTCGGGTGAGATGAACCACCCGCTACCGCAGGTGGTACTGACATCGGTCGCTGCTCCTGCATCGATGTTGCGGTGTCGGCGATCTCGGGTGGGAAGTTGGACGATCTTAGGTTGATGCCGATGCCGACTATCACGGCGAGGCCTTTGGGAGTGTCGGTCGTTTCAGCCAATATCCCGCTGATCTTCTTGCCGTCGACGTGGAGGTCGTTGACCCATTTGATGTCGGCGGCGACGCCGAATTCGGCTAGGGTGTCGTGGACGGCGACGCCGGTCATGAGTGTGACAAGCGGCAGGTATTGCGTCTCGATCTTTGGACGGAGAACGATGCTGAAATAGAGGCCCGCGTCAGGTTCGCTAACCCACGTCCGCCCATGCCGCCCACGTCCGGCGGTCTGTTGCCGGGCCACTATGCACACGCCTTCTTCTGCGCCAAGCCGAGCCTGCTTGAGGGCCTCGGTGTTGGTCGAGTCGATGGTGTCGAAGGTGAGAAGGTTGATGTTCAACGCCTTTTGCTCTGCGGCCAGGCCCGTCGAGGAAATTTCTTGAGATCGTTTTCGAGTGAAGTTGCAGCGGCAATCATATCGTTGGGCTTCATCTCGAACTCGACCCACACGTCGTCGATGTCAGCCCCGTGAGATGGGGCCCAGACCGGTCGTGACTCCAATTCGAAGTAAATTCTGATCTGTTTTGGATCATCGCCTTGAAG
>JAQSDP010000151.1 GCA_029945985.1 bacterium
TTCCGATCATCGCTTTCAGGCGGATGGCCGCGAATCGTCGGCTTTCTATAGGGCGCCCAAGTAGACAGGTTTGTATTCGGCAGGTCGAGGATACTCAATTCCATGTAGTTCGACCAATTCAGGAACTACCGGCGCTCGGTGCCAGCACCGCCGAGTTTCGCTCCGAGAAGCGTCATCGGTACGTACGCAAATATCAGATCGACAGCCTTAAACCACAAGGGAGCGGGGATCATCACACTTGCTGCGATCCCGCCAAGCAGGAAGAAGACCGCCATGCCGACCGCTGTCTTCATCTTGTGGCTGACAGCGATCAGCATTGTGACGAACGTCCCGGCCAACGGCCCGAGTGCGTGGGCGAGGAAGACGAAAATATAGTTCTGCGGCCCGAACAGATGGATCGTATCGGAAAGCCGCTCCATTGAGGACACGTCGGCTCCCGGAGGCAGTGGGATGTTTGCGTGCCCGATCGCAACGAGTGCCATATTTACAATGCTTGCGACGACGATGCCAACGATGACTCCGATAATGTTTCGTACCATACTTCTCCTCCAAGCGGATGAGTTTTCGGAAACTGAATGACTTATAACGCAGATTCGAGTTTTCGCCAACACCTTGTCGGCAAGCCAGATGAACCGGAGAATGTCGTGTCTGACATTTTCGTTACACACAATATATTGTGCTTGCCTTGCGCAAGCGATTGATATTACATTACAGGAAAGAGATGTCGTGATCGGAAACTGCCGTGAACCGCATCTGAGGTCCCTAGATAATTAAGGAGGAAATGGAGTTTGCTTACAGGACGAGTTTTGCTTTTGAACTTTTCGTATGAGCCGCTGGGCACCGTCGGTGTCGCCCGTGCGGTTTGCCTGTGGTTTCGCGGCGCGGTCTTTATCGAAGAGAACGACGGCGAAAACGTACTCCGTTCCCCGTCGACGACCTTCAAGGTCCCGTCCGTGATCCGCTTGCGCCACTACATCAACGTTCGTCGAAACCGACGCGAGACGACCATGAAGCGCGCGAGGGTTTACATCCGCGACCGTTATCGCTGCCAGTATTGCGGTGACCAGAGGCATGCCAAGGATCTGACGCTCGACCACATTCTGCCGCGTGCCCAGGGCGGCGAAAGCACGCCCGCCAACCTCGTCACTGCTTGCGTGAAATGCAATCAGCGAAAAGGTAATCGCACGCCGGAGCAGGCCAGGATGCCTCTACTCACGTCGCAGAAACTCCTGCGTTTGGGCCTCGACCACGTACTGCTGTGCCATTATGCAGAGTCACGTCCCGAGTGGAAGAAATACCTCTTTATGGACAACTCGCATGAGGAAGAGCACGAACCGATGGTGAGCATTGCCGCTTAGGTTCATTCATAGCAGCGACGAATAACTCGGCTGCGGCTTACACTGGGCCGTGGCCGCTTTCATTCAATTAGATCTTGAAAAAACGCGAATATACTTTTCGACTGTTCGCCCCGAACAATCTCGAGGCGTCGGTTCTCGGCGACTTTTCTGATTGGAAGGACTTGCCGATGAAGAAGGACGATAACGGGTATTTCTCCGCGATCGTTAAACTGGCGGACGGAACATATCAGTACAAGTTCAACGTTCGATCGAAAAGTTGGTTCAATGAGCCGGACGAATGGAAGGCCATCACCGATCCTTACGCGACGGACGTGCACCCGGAAACTCAGAACGCCATATTAAGATTGAAGGCCGGGAAAAAGGTAGTGGACGAGTATGTCTGGCGATCGGACGGCGTGCACCTTGCCGAAAACGCTCATCTTGTGATCTACGAAATGCACGTCGGCGACTTCTCGGGAGGCGAGAGTGATGACTTGCCGCGCGGAAAGTATACCGACGTCGTTGACAAACTCGACTACCTCGCCGATCTCGGCATCAACGCCATCGAGTTGATGCCGCTGAAGACGACGCCGGGAGATTTCAACTGGGGCTACTCGCCCGCCCATTACTTCGCCCCCGAGCAGAGCTACGGTCCGACTGCCGAGCTAAAACGCCTTGTCGACGAATGCCATGCCTGCGGCATCCGCGTGATCGTCGACGGTGTCTACAATCACGCCAGCACCGACAACGCGTTGACGCAGATCGATCACGACTACTGGTTCCGACGCGAGGGCAAAGATCCCGAGCAAAACTGGGGGCCGGAGTTCAACTACGAGCTCATTGATGAACGTTTCCAGATCTGCCCGGCTCGCGAGTTCATCCTTGATTCGATCCGCTTTTGGATCTACGAATATCGAATTGACGGGATCAGATTTGACGCGGCCAAGCAGATCAACAACTTCGACGCACTCCGAGAATTTGTAACTCACGGCCGCAAGATGGCGGAGATGAAACCGTTCTTCACCGTTGCCGAGTACATTCCTCCGACCCCAGAAGTGACTGAACCCGATGGCCCGGTGGAGAGCTGTTGGAACGACAGCTTTATGTACGGGATGCTCGAGTATCTTGGCGGCGAGCCGTTCAATTTAGACAAGATAAAGCATGTTATTAATCCGCGGGGGCTAGGATTCGTCGGAACCACCAGCACAACGAATTACCTGGCCAATCACGATCAGAATCGCCTTTTTCGCAAACTCGGAGAGAAGGGGATCCTGGACGACGAACTCTACACGCGGGCGAAACTTGGTGCCCTTATATTAATGACGGCAGTCGGCGTTCCGATGATCTGGATGGGCGAAGAGTTTGGCGAGCACCGACCGATGTCTGAAGACAGCAACAAGATCGATTGGACACTTCTTGAGCACGAACCCAATCAAGACCTTTTGGCGTTCTACAAGAAACTCATTTCATTCCGGACATCACACGCCGCGTTCGCTTCTGAAAACATTGAGTTCTTTCACGAGTCGCCGGACGCCGGTGTCCTGGCGTTTCACCGGTTCGACGATTTAGGAAACTCGTTCGCGGTCGTCCTCAATCTTTCAGATGACGATGCTGCAGAATACTCGATCCCGTCGTTCCCTTTTGAACGCTCACGCGAGTTGCTGGCCGACGCTGAATTCGACGCCGCCCAACACATCCTTAGGCTCGACATTCCCCGAAGATCAGGGTTGATCTTCGTTCCAAGATAATTTGTGTCCTATTCATTTCCGCTTTTGCGTCCCGTAGGATCGGGGGCGAATGCGTGCGGCTATTGGTTGTCAGAAGCGTGAGGTGGCGAGATGAAACTATTGATCATTTACGGGGCTCCGGCTGCAGGAAAACTTACCATTGCGACAGAGATCGCTCGGCGGACCGGGTTCAAGCTGTTCCACAATCACGTCAGTATCGACTGCGTTAAGCCTGTCTTCGATTTCGGCACGATGCCGTTCTTACGAATGATCGAGACGATCCGATTCACGATGATCGCCGAAGCCGCCCGCGAGGGTGTCGATCTGATCCACACGTTCGTTTACACAATGGGCGAGGACGACGAGCATTTCGCAAGACTGATTGGGAGCGCCGAGGACAACGGCGGCCAGGTTCACCTTGTTCTTCTCAAATGCACATCGGACGAACTTAAGGCACGCATCGGCAACGATTCGCGTTTAAAGATCGGCAAGCTTTGTGATCCGGACGCAGTCGGCGGATCGCTTGCGAAGTTCGATCTAAGCTCCACCTATCCCGGCCGTGAATCGCTTGTTATCGATACGACCAACACAGCCGTAGAAGACGCTGCGGATCGAATTATCCAACATTTCGCCCTTGCGGATACGCCCGAGGCATTTCAATAAAACTAGATGGAAAACTATATAAAGGTTCAAACCTATGACGGAATGTTTCGGGCCAGTGAAACCGGTTTCGTTCTGTCTTTTTCTATTGGATTTCATTACACAAGCCCGCACGGAAGCGCAAGGGCGATACGTTCGATGGGAGCGAATCGCTTTGGCCTGTGTATAGGAGAAAAGTCATGTTACGAAAATACGAAAATGAAGAGGAGATTTACGAGTTACTTACGTCTTTCGAGACCGGCACGATCGCTCGCGACAAATGGAAACACGCCGAGCACCTGGTCGTCGCGCTCTGCTACCTAAGGGAGGCCCCCCTCGACGCAGCGACCGCTAAAATGCGGGAAGGCATCTTCAACCTCCTGAAAGCCTTCGGCGTGGATCTCGAAAAGGAGATGCCCTATCACGAGACGCTCACCGTCTTCTGGATGCGTACCGCATACGCGTATATACTGATGAACGAAAATCTCTCGTTCGTCGAAAAAGCGAATGGTCTTTGCGAACTGTACGACAAAGACCATCCGCTTACTTATTACTCTCGTGAGCTATTGTTCTCAGACCGCGCCCGGGCCGAATACGTCGAGCCTGACCTCGAAAAATGTCCCGACTTCCCGCTACCTTCGTTTCACGAGACGGCCCAGACGACGAGGATCTAGGAACAGCGAACTCTCCTAATAGAGATCGTGCATCGACACCTTGCCGGCTCCCATTCCGCCGCCATAATGGCCCGTTTGCCCGATCCCGGTTGGTAAGGTCATCATAAAGTGGACCCTCAACGCCGGCGGACAGGCGGGATCTTTCGAAAGGTCATCCCAATACAGCCGATGGATATGCCGATACATTTTGTTCAGCGTGTACATCGTATAGATTTGCTTTGATTTTGGCGATAAAAGTTGTCGGCCATCGACCGGGCTTATCATTCCGTCTGCCATCGATTCCGAGTCTTTTGTCTGTGCCTGAAACCACTTGATGCGGTTCCAGGTCTGGCCGCCAAAGAGCCCATCGGGTTCGAGCAGCCCAACGGATTCGCTCGGGAGCTTGTCGTTCCAAAACTTAATTGCCCGGTTTAATAGAAACTGTACAAGCAGAACGTCGTTCCTATCGTTTCTATAGCCATAGCCGACGCGGTCTCGAATGTTCCAGAAAAACTCCGCACCGTCGAGCTCAGCTTTCACCGCACCACTGGAAATGATCTTCTTATAAGGCATAATGTTCTCCTCTTACAAAATATTGCGTGTCGAACGGCCGAGACTTAATCTCAACTCGAACTGGCTATGAATGCGGTAGTAATCTCGAAAAACTATCTTCTGGTATTCAATCATTCGTCGCGAAACTCATCTGTGCTAGATTTGTAGAAAACCCAAGCGAATGCCCGAACAATCTTCTCAGGACGTTACACAACTACTTAATAGATGGAGCGATGGAGATGCGGAAGCGCTGGAATCGCTTACGCCGATCATCTACAGCGAGCTTCACAAGATCGCGCGTCGATATATGGGCCGCGAGCGGGCAGGCCACACCCTGCAAACCACAGCACTCGTGAATGAGGCCTACGTTCGCCTGATCGATTGGAAGAACGCAAAGTTTGAGAATCGTGCCCATTTCTTCGGCGTCTCGGCGCAGTTGATGCGCCGCATCCTCGTCGATTTCGCTCGTAAGCGCCCGAAGGCTAAGGACACGCCGGTCTACCACGTCTCGCTTGAAGAAGCCGCATTTGTCGCCGAAAAAAGCGACGCCGACCTCGTCGCGCTTGATGAGGCGCTAACCGAGCTTGCCGGGTTCGACCCGCGAAAGGCTCGTATCGTTGAAATGAAATTCTTCGGGGGCTTAAAGACAGAAGAGATCGCAAAGGTTCTCGGGCTCTCTGAGATCACGATCCTCCGTGAATGGCAGAAGGCCAAGGCGTGGCTTTATCTGCAGCTAAAGAAAGA
>JAQSDP010000152.1 GCA_029945985.1 bacterium
CTTTATAAGATGAGCATTGACGGCGGTGAACAAGTTCAGCTAACTGACGGTGCGGGCGAATGGGCTCCAGTCGCGTCGCCGACTGAACCGTATGTTGTTTTCCAATCGTCAACCAAACGGGGCATTTGGAAGCTCAACCTGAACGATGGTTCCCAGTCGAATCTAAATGATGCGTTCACTTATCTGCCTGCGTTCTCCGTCGATGGTAAACGAATAATATTCAGCTACTGGGATGACGGCTCTAAGCCGGAGCGGCTTCGGCAGGCCTATCTGGACCTGACAACGGGCAAGCAGGTCGAACTCCCTTCGGTCCCGAGATCTGCAATTCGCGAGAACAGTCAGGTGATCCTTCGCTGGGCCTCGGACGGACGCTCTTACGCCTATATTGATGACCGAGACGGCGTCTCGAACATCTGGCGTCAGCCCCTTGACGGCGGCCCGCCCGAAAAGGTCACGTCGTTCAACGACAGCTACATCTATACCTTCGACTGGTCACGCGACGGAAAGATCGCCGCCGCTCGCGGAAGCTACGCATTCGACGTCGTCCTGATCACAAATTTCGAATGACTCGGGAGTCTTTTTGGACTTTTAGGCCCTTTCAACGAGTTCCGTTATCCCGCACCGCGGGCACGTGAGAGTCGTCTGCGCCGCATCGACCCACTTACCAAGCGCCGAGTTGGCAAGTTCAGGGTGCTTCGACTCCGCCTCACCCTCCAGGAAGAACCGTGGATGCCCCTCGACCCGCGCTTCAAATTCCCGATGGCAGTGCCTGCACTTCCACCCGAATCCGTCGTTGAAGAAATCATTCGTTTCCCGCATTGATAGTTCTATTGTATTCCACCTCCGGTGCACGCTCCGAGGTGGATGTCGTTGGCTTCGGAGCCGGGTATCGGTGTAAGAGCAGTCGGCTGTCACCGGGTTGATCAAGGGAAGCTGCAGTTCAGGCGTTGCTAGCAATAAAAACCAGCGAACGCTGGGCAAAAATGGTGATGCAGCGTGCGCATTTTGATCGCGCGACCGGCCTGCATCCGTCCTGCAGTGGAAACGAATACGGGCCTCCTTGCGGGAGGCCCATCCGTATCCGTGCCGTGTCGTTTGCCGGAGCCCGACGCGGGCCCCGAAATGCAGACAAGCTATTCCGACGCTCGCCGTGTCCGGGTCGTACCGGCAAGCGGTGTAAGTTTTACCGGTACCGAGACCCTGCTGCCGTTCCTTAGCACTTCTAATTCGACGGTCTCACCGAACTGCTTTCGATCAAGCAGGCGATACAAGTCATCCATGCTCTTGATCGGTGCTCCGTCAGCTCCGACGATGATGTCATTGATCGTGCCATCAGCTCCAAGCCCACGAAGACCGGCACTCGAAGCAGGTGAATTAGGCACGACCTGAAGCACAAGCAGCCCTTCTTCCACCGGCATTCGGTAGCCCTGCTCCCGAAGTTCCGCGACGCTCGGCAGCGATGCTCCAAGCTTTGGACGTCGAACCTCGCCATACTGTAGGATCTGGGGGATCACGCGCTTAGCGGTATTCACCGGTACGGCAAACCCCACACCAACAGAACCACCGGCGGGCGACAAGATCTGGGAGTTGATGCCGATCATCCGGCCGTACTTATCAAGTAGCGGTCCACCTGAGTTCCCGGGATTGATCGATGCATCGGTCTGTACGGCCGCATCGATCGGACGAGACGGCGAGTTGCTTGTTTGACGAGATCTGATCGGACGCTGCAGTCCGGAAATAACGCCCGTCGTCAGTGTGCGGTCCAATCCGAAAGGATTCCCGATCGCGAGCACCTTTTGGCCCACGACGAGTTTGTCCGAATCACCCAGCGACACTACTGTTAGTCCCGTGGCAGGCGGCGTTATCTTGATCACCGCAAGGTCAGTATCCGGATCGCCGCCTACGAAGGTTGCATCATAGACCTTCTCGCCGCCAAAGCTGACCGTAAGCTTCTGAGCACCCTCGACGACGTGATAGTTGGTCAGGATGTGTCCGTTGGTGTCGATCACCGACCCCGACCCGTTGCCGCGGCCTTCCTGAGTTCCGAACATACTTTCGCGGATCGCGGTCGTATTGATGAACGCCACGCCTGGAGCCACGTTCCGGTAAACTTCAATGCTGTTTTGCTCATCCGAGACAGTCTGCGGATCCGAGATCCCTTCAGGGACAGCCGTCGATTCGGCGAAAGTTGTCGCCGACGGATCCATCGTTCCCCACGAGTCTTTTACCGAGTAGAGCACCGCCGTCGCTGCGACAGCCGTGATCGCCGTTACAAAGGCAAACAACAAGATCTGCCGAGCGGAAAATTGATAAACGTACTTGTTCGCCATGCTTCTCACTTCCTTTCCTTTATGAAATCTATTTATAGCCGCGAGTGTGTATGATGCGAATACATTCGCGGAAAGTTGCGTAATGTTTATTATATACGACAAAGCGAAAGGCCCGGTTTCCTAGCACGGAAAACTCGGGCCTCGATCAAGTGCAAGAACTTTTCAGAGTGCGGCTCGGGCGTATTGGATCAGCTCCGGGACCTGCTGCGGAAAGGCGAGCGAAGCAGTACTGGTAACTGCTACGAGAAACGTTAGAAAATGGATCCCCATCACGCTGATGTAAACCGCAAGGGCCACCGCCACACCATATCTCGCAAGCTTCCGGTTACCCCAGCGAAGTATCACGACCGCCACCAAAGTTCCCATCAATATCTTAATTCCGACAAACGCGAGATCGCTGTGCTCCATCAGGCTTGCCATCAATTGGTTACCCTCAGGAGCGACACCAGTACGCACCCAGACGATCGTAAGGATCGCGTCAAGAAGGTTGAGCGAGAACAGTAGAAAGACTTCGCGATACAGGTGCATAGGCTGGGATCTCCAGTCAAAAATCCTGCTAAACCGTGCATCCTTGAGGAATGAATCCCCGGCTTAGGAGGCCGGGGAATTTCAGGATGAATATGAATCAGATTGTCGCTTCACCCACACTATAGTTTCAAAATACCATGAGTTTCAGAAATATCTTCGTAAGCTGCCAAACTCAAGATCGACCTCGCCTACCTCCACCTGATAATATTTACAACTATGAAAGGCTAAGAAGCGTCGAAGCGGTGCTGAACGGGTATCGGCTCGCTCGGTACTTCTCAGGAGGAAGAAATGAATAAGTTACTAAAATTATCGATTCTGCCGGTCCTTGCGATTGTGTTCGCGGCCGGACTCGTCGTTGATGCATCAGCCCAGACTAAGAAAAAGCCGGTTGTCCGCAAGGCGAGCACCGCAAAACGTACACCCGCCCCGCGGCTGTACACTGTCGCAGCCGGAAAGCGGATCCGCGTTCGAATGAACGAAGAGCTAACTTCCAAGACTGCGCGAGTTGGTGATCGATTTACCGTCACCGTCCGAGAGCCCGTCTATTCAACCAGCGGAGCAGTCGTGATCCCCGAAGGCAGTGAGATCGTCGGCCGCGTCGATTCAGTCACCAAGGCTGCTAACAAAGGCAAGCCCGGTGCTCTCGACGTGAGCTTCGTCCGAGTAGACCTCCCGAACGGTACTAAGCGTGCCATCAGCGGATCGTTGACCGAACTGAACGCGGATGACGCGAAGAGCGACAACGAGGGCACTGCTCGCGGCGATCGGATGAAGCATCGCAAGGTGATCTGGTACGGCGGAGGTGCAGCCGGAGGTGCCATATTAGGTGCCGCCATCGGTGGCGGAAAAGGTGCACTCATAGGCGGGCTCCTAGGTGCGGGCGGAGGTTTCCTGGGGGAAAGATTCACTAAGGGCGAAGAGGCGAAGGTCGAGTCGGGAACTGAGTTCACCGTATATCTGAACCGTGCGGTTTCGCTTCCGAGGTTCGCAGAGGCAAATCCGTAACGTAACAGCTGGGGTGTTAGGTACGCCGCTCTTGTTATTCTGTTGCTGGCACAAAAAGAAGCCGCGTGGGGTCTAACCGTTGCGGCCTTTCTCATTTGCACTCAGGTCGGGCTACTTAAGCGACATATCGTTCGACTGTTCCTTTCCGATCTCTTCCAATCTCGCAACCACCTTTTTGATCAACCATTCTGGTGTCGACGCTCCTGCGGTAACGCCAACGGTTTGTACGCCTATGAGATCTTCAGCGTTGATCTCGTCTTCGGTCTCGATTAGGAAACTCTTGTCACAATTTTCCTTGCAGACTCCGACGAGCTTGATACTGTTCGACGAATGCCGACCACCAATGACATAAAACGCATCGACCATATTTGAGAGAGCCATCGCGGCTTCTTGACGGTCTCGCGTTGCCGAGCAGATGGTGTTGACGATCTGAACCTCGTCGTCAGTCTTGGACTTGATCGCCTCAGCCGTATCGAAGAAGGTCTTTGCTTTGATGGTGGTTTGCGATACGACGAGCGGATTTCTCAATCGCGGAAGTCCCGCGACCTCGGTCTCGTCTTTAATAATGAACGCGTGGTCAGGGGCGTATCCCTTTACACCGATCATTTCCGGATGGTCCGGGCTTCCTACGATGATCACGTGCCGATCGGCTTCCGCCGCTCTCGCCGCTAGTTTCTGCACCCTGGTCACAAAAGGACACGTTGCATCAACAACCTTTGACGCCCGTTCTTCGAGCTCCTGCTGAACCTGCGGAGTTACACCATGAGCACGAATGACGGCAGTTTCGCCCCGCTGGATCTGAACCGGTTCGGATATCGTCGTTACGCCCTGATAGCCAAGCCGCTCCATCTCCTGTTCGTTGTGGATCAGCGGCCCGAGCGTTCGCACGGTATCCCCCTGGCCGACGGCCTCCTCGACCATGTCGACCGCCCTCTCGACGCCGAAACAGAACCCGTATTCATCTGCAAGCAGTACTTTCATGCCTATTAAGTCTATCAAATAGAGGATTCGACCGAAACAGCGTTCTGGTTTTCCTCGACATACAGTTTCAGCGATCTGAGCCGCTTGCGGGTCTCCCATTCCAGCATTCGGCTCATTATTGGATGCAGAAAGGGTTGAAGGACGGCTGGTTTAGCTTTGTAGTTTAGTTCGTAAATGATCTCAGACGAGCCATCGCCGAGGTTGAAGTGCCGAATGCTGGCCGCAAATGATTCGAAAAACGGTGCAGGACTTGAAAGCTTGACCGCCGCGACCTTTCCCGGCTGAAACGACACATAGGCAGTCCGTATTTCAAGACCCATCAATGCGGTTTTGCCTACACAAACAGCGACGACACCAACATCCGCCGTATCTGTATCTACAAGATAGGCGGCTTGTAACAGTGTGTCCCATTCGAGCCGTCGGCTGTAGTTGTGCACGATGCGGAAAACCTCATCACAGCCTGCCGGGATCGTCTCTTTAATAGTCAGCTTTGGCATTATCGGATCGGATCTCTCAGCATCAACTCCGCAGTCTCGCGTGCCGTCCGGGCTGCTTCCGGGTGCGACTCGCGTAACTGGGCGATCTGCATCAGGGCCTCGCCTGTGCGTGAAAGTAGGCGAAACAAGTCGCCTTCTTCGGCCCCGGTTCGCTTAACGAGATCGGGCCAAGTCATGCCGCCGGTCCAGCGTTCGGCGGCCGCCGCAGCCGTAAGGTTGATCTCCTCAACGGGTTCGATTCCGAAGCTCCACTCGACTTTGGAAACATCGTAGATAACTTCCTCGGTCCGCGTGAT
>JAQSDP010000153.1 GCA_029945985.1 bacterium
TCATCGCGCGCCTCGATGCGAGCCGCTTCGAGATCGTAATACACCTTGCCGCTGCAAACGACGATGCGTTTCACCTTGGATGTATCCACAACGCCTGCGTCGTCAATAACGGGCTTAAATCCGCCGCTCGTAAGCTCTTCAACCGTCGAGGTCGCAGTAGGCAGACGCAGAAGACTTTTAGGCGTCATTACGATCAGCGGGCGGACCATCTCCTGCTTAACCTGCCGCCGCAGCATATGGAAATATTGAGCCGGCGTCGAAGGATAGCAGACCTGCAGATTGTTCTCTGCACAAAGCTGGAGGAAGCGCTCGAGACGTGCGGACGAGTGCTCGGGCCCTTGGCCTTCGAATCCGTGCGGCAGCAGCATCACGAGCCGGCACTTCTGGTTCCATTTGTCTTCGGACGCGGCAATGTACTGGTCGATGATGACCTGTGCGCCGTTCGAGAAGTCGCCGAACTGGGCCTCCCACATAACCAGCATTCCGGGAGCCTTGACCGAATAGCCGTATTCAAATCCGAGAACGGCATTTTCGGAAAGCGAACTGTCGTATACCTGGAACCGCGCAAGTTCATCCTTTTCGGACCGTATCTCGCCGAGCGGCGACCACATATTTCCGGTGATCGTGTCGTACATCAGAGCATGCCGCTGCGAAAACGTTCCGCGGCCTGAATCCTGGCCGCTCAACCGTATCCGTATTCCCTCCCTGACCAGCGTTCCGAACGAGATAGCCTCTGCAAAGCCCCAGTCCATCGGAACTTCACCGGCTCCCATCTTTGCTCGTCTGCCAAGCTGGCCGACCATTTTCGGGTTGATGCTGAAGTGTTCGGGAATCATCGATATCTTTTCGGCAACCTCACGCACAAGCTTTGCGGAGACCGCGGTTTCGATCACGTCCGAACCGTCATCGTCCACTAATGTCGAAGGCAGTTCCAGGCGTTTTGGCTTTTCAGTGGCTATCTGTTTCGCACGCTCGAGAATCCCTTCGTATTTTCCGACAACCTTTGCCGTCATGTCCGCCAACGTTTCTTCGGTGATCACGCCTTCGCGGATCAAGGTCTGTGCATAAAGGTGCCGCACACCTGGATGGGCCTTGACTCTTGCATACATTAAGGGCTGCGTATAGCTCGGTTCGTCGCCTTCGTTGTGTCCAAGCCGGCGGAAACCGACGAGGTCAAGCACGACGTCCTTGTTGTACTGCTGGCGGTATCCAAGCGCGATCTGGATAACGCGAAACGCGGCTTCAGGGTCGTCCCCGTTTATATGAAAGATCGGTGTCTGCGTTATCTGTGCAGCGTCGGTCGAATAGATCGAGCTTCGCCCGGCCTCGGCGGTTGTTGTGAATCCGATCTGGTTATTGATCACGATGTGGATCGTGCCGCCGGTTCGATAGCCCCTGAGGCTGGCGAGCTGCAGAGTTTCCATCACGATTCCCTGTCCCGCGAACGCTGCGTCACCATGCAGCAGAACGGGAAGTATCCGGTCGTGAACAGCATCTCGCCGTGAAGCGTCCGCCTCGTCCCCGCCGAGGAGTTGGTCCTGCCGTGCGCGGGCGAGGCCCTCGACCACCGGGTCAACAAACTCCAAGTGCGATGGATTACACGAAAGCTCGATCCGAACGTCCTTGCCCACCTTCGTAGTCCGATTTCCGGTGGCTCCCTGGTGATATTTGACGTCACCCTCATCGGCTGGAAAGCTCGGATGCGAACTACCCTCAAAGATAGTGAAGATCCGCTCTGCCATTTCGCCGTTTTCAGGATCGCCGACGATATTGGAGAGTACGTTGAGCCGCCCGCGATGGGCCATGCCCATATATATCTCTTCGACCCCGCGTGCCGACGCCCCTTCGATCAGCTGGTCGAGCATCGGGATGACCGTTTCGCAACCTTCAAGCGAAAACCGTTTCTGCCCCAAATATTTCTTGTGCAGGAACTGCTCGAACTGTTCGGCCTCGATCAATTTTTGTAGCAATCCAATACGAAGCTCCGGCGCGAGCGCCACCGCGTCGACGAACTGCTCCCGCACCCGTAACCGTATCCAGTCTTTTTCTTCCTTGCTCTGAATGTGGCGGTACTCGATGCCGACTTTGCCGCAGTAGGCCTTGCGAAGGATATCGAGAATTCGGCGGAGGGTAGCAGTCTTTTCGCCGTGAAGCCCTCCGGTGATGAATTCTCGGTCAAGATCCCAGATCGTAAGCCCGAATGACTCGAGGTCGAGCTCCGAAGCCCGGTACGAGGTCATGTTGAGCGGATCGATGTCCGCGAGCATGTGACCGCGAATGCGATAGGCGTTGATCAGCTGAAGAACGTTTGCCTGCTTTTCTGCCTGTTCGGTGAAACGATCGCCACCGAGGAGCGACGGGTTGTAATCCTGCGCCCAGCGAAGGGGCGGAAGATTCAGATCGATGTCGCGAAATATCTCGTCATAGAAACCGTGCTGGCCGACGAGAAATTCATGGATCTTCGCGAGGAACAGTCCGCTCTCGGCGCCTTGGATCACGCGGTGGTCGTAGGTACTCGTCAAGGTCACGATCTTGCTGATGCCCAGCTGCGAAAGAGCTCCCGCCGTCATCGCCTGATACTCGGCCGGATACTCGATCGCACCCGTGGCGATGATCGCGCTTTGGCCCGACATTAATCGCGGGTTAGACGAAACCGTTCCGATCGTTCCCGGATTGGTGAGCGAGATCGTCGTGCCCTGGAAATCTGAGATCTCGAGCTTCCCGTCACGGGCTTTTTTAACTGTCTCGTTATAGCCGGCGAAGAACTCAGAAAAGTTCATTTTCTCGCAGCCTTTGATGTTCGGAACCAGCAGATTCCGCGAGCCGTCTTTTTTCTCGATATCGATCGCGATCCCGAGGTTGATCCCTTCGTGCTCGAGCCGCGAAGGAGCGCCGTTAACGACACCATAACCGTTATTAAGGGCCGGATAAGCCTTTGCCGCCTGGACGATCGCCCACGCGATGATATGAGTGAACGACGCCTTCCCGCGGCCATGCGGTGTGAGATAGTCGTTAATGATGCGGCGGTTCTCTTCGAGCACCTTCACGGGCATCGTACGCACGCTCGTCGCGGTCGGAACAGTGAGGCTCTGCTCCATGTTCTCCACGATCTTCTTCGACGCGCCAATAAGTGGTTTCGCTTCGGTATCGGCCGGCAGTGGAGTGTCTGCCTTCTTGGCCGGTTCGGCTGAGGGCTTGGTTTCCGCTTTGGCGCCCGAGTCGCCCGCGGGTACGCTCCTTACCGGCCGTGTTTCAGGCTGCGCGGCCGGCTTCGCTCCGTTTCCGCCGTTCAGCAAGCCGGCGAAAAACTCCTGCCATGAATCATCAACTGAATTCGGATCTGCCTGATATCTTGCAAGCAGCCCTTCGACGTAGCTTGCGTTGGCGCCGAAACTCTCTGAGATTAATGCCGAAATATTCGTAGATTGTTCGCTCACGGTGATTGTAGACCTCGTTTACTGCATAGGGTGTAATCCACCATTTTACAGTATGCGAATGGAAAAACTAAGCAGATAGCAAGGTGCTATTTTTCCTGGAGCGGATTCTTGATCGTGAGGTTCAAGTCGATCGGAACGACCCGCTTGTGATGTATCCCAAAGCGGCGAAACTTGCCGAAGACAAAGATGCGTCCGGTAACGATCCATTCGGTCCGCTTTTCCGTCATCTGTTGCCATGCGGCTTTGACGAGACCCGAGGCGGGAATGAATATTCTGATCGGATTTGGAAGCCTGAGTTTTTGACCTTTTCGAAACTCGAATTTGTGGGCGTACTCCTCGGGCTCGACCTTGATCCCGTTCACCTTTAGGTCGTGAAACGAGACCATCTCGACCTTCCCGCTCTGAGCGGATGAAGTAAATTCGGCGGGAAGTTCGAGCGTTATTCCCGTAAGCGACATATCGACAACCGCTGGTTCGCCGATGTTGATCGCCGCGTCTGATGCGGCAGTGGAAGCATTAACCGACACTTTGTCGCTATAGACCTTGTGGCCGCGGATCCTGTCGGGCAGGTCCTGTCCGAATGAAGCGACCGAGAACAAGACTAGGATCGAAAAAGCGGGAATGATCCCGCTTTTATTAGATAGTTTTGTGGTCCCGCTGATCACGATGAGGTGGACTTACCGTCAGCTTTCGGTTCCGGATCAGTCTCTCCCTTTTCAAGGTCGAGTTTGATCGCATCCAGTATCCCGTTAATAAATTGGGTGGCTTCGAACGTACTGAACCTCCGCGCGATCTCAAGCGCTTCGTTGATGACGACCGTTCGAGGCGTGTCTTCGTAGAGAAACTCGTACACTGCGAGGCGAAGAATGTTGCGATCAACAATTGCCATTCGCTCGATGCGCCAGTGTTCGGCGCGGGAGCGTATGCGGTCGTCGACGGTTGCGAGATTCTTTATTGCTCCGCGTACAAGGTTACTGGCGAATTCACGCGTTCGCTCGTCAAACGACGAGTCGCCGAGTTCGCTCCAATAAGCGGTGGTCAAGTCTTCCGCCTGAGCCTTGTCGACGTCGGCGGCGAATAACATCTGCAGAGCGCTTTCACGCGCTTTTCGGCGTGTGCCCGAGCCCTTTTCTTCCTTTTCAAACGACATGCGGAAACGCTTTGCCCTTACCCTTGTTCTCGGTCGCCGTCATCTCACGATACAGATTCGCGACCTCGACCGCGGCCATAGCGGCCTCGAAACCTTTATTTCCGGCCTTTAATCCCGAACGGTTGATCGCCTGCTCGACGGTATCGGTGGTGACGACGCCGAACATCACCGGAACGCCGGTTTCAAGCGAGACTGATGAGACGCCCTTGGCGGCTTCGCCGGCGACATAATCGAAATGCGGAGTCTCGCCCCGGACGACCACGCCGATCGCAATAACGGCGTCGAACTTCCCGGTTTGTGCGGCCTTCAGAGCGGCGAGAGGAAGCTCGAATGCTCCGGGCACCATAAATATTTCGACATCCGCTTCCACGGCCCCGGCGGACGACAGTGCATCCACGGCGCCGTCGATCAGCTTCGAAGTAAGAAAATCGTTCCAGCGGCTGGCGACGATCGCAAAGCGAAACCCTTCGGCGTTCGTCTTTCCTCTATGAATTACGGGCTGCAAATTAATCACCTCGGCCCGGCACGACAAAGCCCGGGGCAAGCTCAAGTATATGTAACCAGCCTTCGAAAAGACAAGATGCTTCCGAACATTGCATAATGTTCCAGACCGATGTCCGCTCAAATAATCGAAACCGAAGAGACGCTGATAATCGAGACGCCGGAACGCGTTCCGCTCGCGTTTGCGTTGGCTTCGATCGGGAATCGGTTTCTCGCCGTAGCGATAGACCATACGATCCAGTACGTTACCATCGCGATCGTCGCCGTCATATTTTTGTTCGCTGCAGGCCTGCTCGGAGGCGATGGCGAGGGTGTGATCGACAGCATCGGGATCGATACACCGAACTGGATCTACGCGGTCCTGATCATCGTCCTCTTCGCTCTTTTTTCGGGCTATTTCGCATTTTTCGAATGGTGGTGGGACGGGCAAACTCCCGGAAAACGCCTAATGAAACTCCGTGTGATCCGCGAAGATGGCCGCCCGATAACCTTGTGGGAAGCGATCGCCCGCAACCTGCTTCGGATCTTTGACGCGATT
>JAQSDP010000154.1 GCA_029945985.1 bacterium
TCGTACATGCAATAGCAAGGGAGCCCGAAAACGTCGCAAGGTTTCCTATGAAAGATCGTCTGTCCATACTCGTATTCTTTTACGATAGACCCGCCATGTTAAATTTTCAATAACACGATGTTAGAGAAAGAGCAGGCAGAAACTTCGGAGGAGATCGAAGCGATCCGGGTCCTCTTCAGCGAGTACGAAGCGTGGCTGGGAATGAGTTTGTGCTTCCAGAGTTTCGAGGAAGAGATCGCCGGCTTACCGGGAAAGTATGCCCCGCCCGAGGGCCGTCTTTATCTCGCCCGTTTGGCTGGTGAAATGGCTGGCTGCATCGCCTTGCGCCCGTTAGAGGGAGGGATCTGCGAGATGAAGCGGCTATTCCTCCGCGAAGCCGCGCGCGGCCAAGGTGCGGGCGGCGCTCTCATTAAAAAGATAATTGATGACGCGAAAGAGATCGGCTACATGAAAATGCGGTTGGACACGTACCCTCCAAAAATGGGAAAAGCCGTGAGTCTATATGAAACGCACGGCTTTTATTCGATTCCCCCGTATTACCACCATCCGCACCAGGGCGTTTTGTTCATGGAAAAGATTCTCTGATCACATGCCCTGGCCGAAGCTCCCCCTATAAGCATCAGGAGGCGGCGGTTCGTTTCGGAAAACTGTCGGGCTAAGGTCAGGGAACACCTGCCTGTATGCAAAAGCCCACGCGACCCAGATGATCGGCAAGACGAAGAGTACGCCGATGCAAAGAGCCAACACTCCCCCGAGAGCAATAAGGAAACTCAAGATCGCGAGAACAATGATGCCGCCGACGTTGCCCCATGAAGCCCGGGCGCTTAATTTGAGAGCTTCGATCGGGCCCAAATTTTCGTTTTCCATCGCGATCGGGATCGCGAACGCGAAAGTGATTCCCCAGAGTACGGAAAATAGCATCAGAACCAAGGCTACGATAACGATGACGATGAAATAGCCGCTAGCGAACAGGATTCGCGGATCGATGCCGTCACCCTGGAAAAAATTTCCGCGTGAGCCTGCGTCATTGAGGATCGACTCGATCCCAACGTTTCCAAATCTAATCGTTAGATCAAAGCCCTGGTAGATGATCGACGGGATAGCTTGGATCAGGCCGACCACCATTAAAGGCACGAACCTTTCAAATCCCTTGAACATCATCCCGAATTCGACCGGCTCGCCACGCATCGCTTTGAGTGCCGTGTAATAGAAACCACCCATTACAGGGCCCATTAGGAAAACGTTGAGGCAGGGAATGCAAGCGATCAGGACGTACGTAAGTACTGACACGCCCAGGAAAAGTCCGTAATTAGGCTTGATCAGATTCCATGCGTTGCTGATACAGCCAGTCGCGTCGATGGAGCTCTTGTAGAATTGCGGGGTTGCGTTTGTCATAAGTCGAAAAAGGGACGTTTCGATTCTAAACGCAAACCCCGTTCGATGACAAAGGATTTATGGATGCCCGCTAGATGGTCGACCAGGTCAGCGTATAGGCGGGTGGAACATTCTTCAAAACGATCTTACTGCGTTTCGATTTTCCGTAAAGATTTCGCATGCGTTCACGTAGTTTTAACGCCGGCGGCAGATAATAACCGTGAGCGTACTGGAAAATTCGAAGATCGCAGCCGTCGTCCATGAACATGTCGATCTGCTTGTAGATCTGGTCCGCGACATTGCCAGGAAGCGATACGAAGGGGAGGCAGCAAACAAGATACCTAACCTTTCCGAGACCGGAATCCTGATGGATCTTGTAAGCCTCGCAAGCGTTTCCCTGAAGAATCCGGAGGTCGGGGTAGTGATGCCGAAGTGTTAAGTGGAGTTTTGGATCGAGTTCCAGGCCTAGGTATGAGTCGCTGTCGGGAAGGATCGGCTCGATGAATTTGGTGATAGCGCCTGTGCCGACGCCCAGCTCAAGGATGATATTATCCCGATCGGGTTCGAGCCCGTTGACCATCGTCTGAGCAAGCTCTGGCGAGCTCGGAGCAATAGCCCCCACCTTTCCCGGGTTCTTGAGAAAGGCTCTCAGGAATTGAATATTCTCGTTCATCTACTATTCCGGCCGGAACCATATCGTCCGATTCGCAAATTGCTGACTTATCAGAGGTTATGACCGAGATTTTATAATCAATTTCCTCAATTTTGCAATAGCGGAGTCCCCACTACCTGACAGCCCTTCTGCCCGCAGCCTTCTTTGCGGGCGGTCTTGTCTTTTTCGAGAACGCTCCCGGCACCTCGTCTTCGATGATCTTTTTCACCTCTTCAAGCGTTAACTTTGCGGCTTCCTCCGGCGTAGCACGCGTGCCAGCGGGGTTTTTCGGAAGGTAGATCACCTTTTTGCCAAATTTGATCACTGGGCCCCAACGCGCGTTCTCCACGGATATCTTCTCAGCTTCCCAGCGGTGAATGTATCGGTTTGCCTCTTTGCTTACCTTCGCCTCAATGAGCTGGTTCATCTCCTCTGGGGTGAGATTGTCGAAATTATATCGGCTCGGCACGTTGATATACATACCCTCCCATTTTATGAATGGCCCGAAACGACCCTTTCCTTTAATGATCGGTTTACCGTCGTAATCGCCGACAGGAGCATCCGCCACCTGCTTAGCCTTTATGTACTCGATCGCTTTCTCCGCGTCCACCGCGGATAGATCGGTACCGCGGGGTATTGAGACAAAATCGTCGCCCCATTTTACGTAGGGTCCGAATCGACCGACGCTTACCGACAGTTCCTTGCCTTCATAACTGCCCATCGAATCCTGAAGTTTAAACAGGGTGAGTGCTTCTTCGAACGTTATGGTTTCGATGCTTTGCCCGGTCGGAACCTTTGCAAATCGCGGCTTCTCCTCCTGATCGCCACTGCCGATCTGTATGATCGGGCCATACCGAGCGACCCGTGCGATCACGGGCTTACCGCTTTCGGGATCGGTACCCAGGATCCTTTCGCCCTTGGCACGCTCGGCCGTTTCCATCGTGTTGTCGACTTCCTTTTTAAAGGGCCAGTAGAACTCCTCGAGCATTGCGTTCCACTGCAGTTTGCCTTCGGCGACCTCATCGAACTCTTCTTCGATCCTGGCAGTAAAGCCGTAATCCATGATGTCGTCGAAGTATTGCTTTAGAAAATCTGTAACGACGAGGCCTAGATCGGTCGGAAACAGCTTCGATTTTTCGGCGCCCGTATTCTCAGATTCTTCTCGCTGACTGATCAGATCATCTTTTAGAACGAGTATCCGATAAGCCCTCGGCGTGCCTTCCTTGTCCCGTTTTTCTACGTATTCTCTTTTCTGGATCGTGGAGATGGTCGGAGCGTAGGTGGACGGGCGGCCGATGCCGAGTTCTTCTAATTTTTTTACGAGCGAAGCTTCCGTGTATCTCGGCTGAGGACGGCTGAACCGTTCGGTGGCTCTGAGTTCGGACAGAGGCAATGACTGCCCCGCGGTCATCGGGGGCAGCAAACTCTGCGATGACTCTTCCTGTTCGTCTTCGTCCTTATCTTCGCGATAAACTTTCAGAAATCCGTCGAACTTGAGCACTTCGCCAGAAGCCGTCAGCTCTTCCTTGTTCGTGGAGATCTCTATCTTTACCGTAGTCTTCTCTAATTCGGCATCGGCCATTTGCGATGCCACGGTTCGCTTCCAGATCAGCTCATACAACTTCTGCCATTCCGGCTCGGCCACGGTCGTCGAGCTCGCGTTGGTCGGGCGAATGGCTTCGTGCGCTTCTTGTGCCGATTCGTTCTTATTCTTGAATTTGCGCGCCTGTTGATACCGTTCACCAAACATGCTGCTTATCGTTTCCGTTATATCGCTCAGCGCCGTGTCGCTCAGACTTACGCTGTCCGTACGCATGTAAGATATATGGCCGTTCTCGTAGAGCTTCTGAGCGATCTGCATCGTTCGGCCGACGCCGTAGCCCAATTTTCTTGATGCTTCCTGCTGGAGGGTCGAGGTCGTAAACGGCGGGGCCGGAGTTCGCTTGCCAGGTTTGACGCGTACGTCGGTAACCTTATAGTCGGCACCAATACAGCTTTTCAAGAACGCTTCCGCATCTTCGCGGCTGTCCTGTTTGCGTCCTTCTGCTTTAAATGTAACGGCTTTGCCGGTTATGACATCGGCAACGAACAGACCCTCGATCTTGAAATGGCTGGTTTGTTCGAAAGCGTTGATCTCGCGTTCACGGTCGGCGATCAGTCTTACGGCAACGCTCTGTACACGCCCGGCGCTCAAGTTGTTACCGCCGGCGCTGATCTTACGCCAGAGTACCGGGCTCAGTTCAAACCCGACCAGGCGATCCAACACGCGCCGAGCCTGCTGCGCCATCACCAAGTCCATATTCACCCGGCGCGGGTTTTGTACGGCGGCTTCTATCGCGGGTTTAGTGATCTCGTGAAAAACGATGCGTTTGGTTATTTTAGGATCAAGCCCAAGTACCTCGCACAAATGCCAGCTTATGGCCTCGCCCTCACGGTCTTCGTCCGTCGCAAGCCACACTTCGTCTGACTTTTTTGCGAGAGACTTCAGTTCACTGACCACCTTCTTTTTGTCGTCGGGGACCTTGTAGGTGGGTTCGAAATCGTTGTTGACGTCAATGCCCATCCCGGCTTTTTCAAGGTCGCGGATGTGGCCGTAGCAGCTATTAACCTGAAAATCCTTACCAAGAATCTTTTCAATGGTCTTCGCTTTCGCGGGGCTTTCTACTATTAAAAGATTCTTCGACATAAAGTTCTTGCGTTCTGACGTTTAGACTACTAACACCGCGCTCGACGGCTTGTCAACCTCGATCTAATTTCGAGGATCGCGACCGCAGGGGTTGAAATCGAATTTTTGTTTAGAGATTTTTTCTGCGAACAGACGGCGAATTGCGACGTGATTCAATGACCGATCACATCTTTCGTGCGTAGTTCTTGCCGGGCAGGACTCTTATCAGATCTCGGAGGTCCAGCCCTACAAGAGCGGCGTTCAGATCGCCGAATGACATAGCGCTTTCCTCGAGCAGAGCATCGATATGAATTGAATCATCGACCGGCAAAAGCGGCCAGATCTTTCGCTCATGATCGCTGAGGTCCGACGGCATCAGGTCCTGCTGCTTCGACGATCTCCCGTTCGACCCCTTCTCGATCTTGGGTGGCAATATCGCAGCAGCGATCTCGCTGGGGAGTTCGGCAACGACGTCCTGCCATTGCTGGACGAGTTTGGCTCCCGCCTTGATCAGATAATTGGTACCGAACGAGTTTCCGGATGTGATGTTACCCGGCACCGCCATCACTTCGCGGTTCTGCTCCATCGCAAGCCGTGCCGTAATCAAAGATCCGCTTCTCTCGGAAGCTTCGACTATCAATACACCCAAGCTAAGCCCGCTTATGATTCGATTGCGGTAGGGAAAGTTGTCCTTTAGCGGCGGCGTGCCGAGCGGGAACTGGGTGAATAGCGCTCCGCCCTTATCTAGGATCTCCTCCGCGAGGCGTGTGTTCTCCTTAGGATAGATCGAATCGAGACCGGTTCCGAGTACGCCGATGGTACGGCCTTTTGCCTCGATCGCTCCGCGGTGCGCGGACGTATCGATACCGCGGGCGAGTCCCGAGACGATCGTGATCCCGCGTGCGGCGAGTTCACGTGAGAGCATT
>JAQSDP010000155.1 GCA_029945985.1 bacterium
GCGGTCGAACGTCTCCCGCCGGCCGTCCTTTTTAACGACCATATATGGGATCTCGTCGATCCGCTCGTAAGAAGTAAACCGCCTTCCACACTCGAGGCACTCGCGTCGACGCCTGATCGCATCTCCGTCCTTCGCCTCGCGAGAATCGACGACCTTATCTTCGATATGTCCGCAAAATGGGCAACGCATAAATTCAGTTGGCAGTCGGGAGTCTGGAGTCAACAGTTTGATTGCCTAACAGCTTCTGTCGCAAGGAGAAGACCATTCGACAGATCTCGTCAGCCAGGGAATAAATCTCGTCGAATCGGGTTTTATCAGTCAAGTAGTTGAGATCCAGTGCGACATATAGATGTGATTGCACCTCACATGATGAGGCATACGCAATGTTGAGAAAGTGTGCGAAGTCTCTATCAGAATGCCTTCCAAAGCCCTCGGCGATGTTAGCCATTATCGACGTACTCACTCGTCGAATCTGGCTTCGCAAATCATAGTCTCGGGAAAAGTCCCCCTGGGTTGTCGCGGAATAAACGATTTGATTCAACGTTCGAGCTTTCTGCCAGGCCAGAATATCCTCGAACCTTCGGAATGCCGCCATTCACAACCTCCAAACCCTTCGTGCTAAGTTTCTACGATATTGGCGCGAGGCTGAAGCTTCAGCGTCGAGATTGATCTGCTCCCGACTCAAGACTCCCAACTCCAGACTGCCCGTTAGGGCTTTCTGATTCTATTTCTTCGACTGCGTGTTCGCTGGAAAGCAGACTTCGGAACCGCTCAATACTTATATCGCCATGCAGGAAATAATACAAGCCAAAGACTATGGCCGGGGCGAAGTACACAAGATGTAGTGCAATGGCAAAAGCGGCGGCATCTTCGCGAGGAATGTCGTTTTTAAGGAATAAAAGGCTTGCACCGGTTCCGGCGTGGAACGCCCCGGCAGCTCCCCCCGGAGTCGGGACGACGGAACTGAGCGTCGCAAAGCCCATCACGAAGAGCGAATCGCTAAAGGTCACAGGAAGACCGAAGGCCAGCATCACCAGCCAGGTCGGTATCGAGATAGCGAGCCAAAGCGTAAACGTCCAAAATGAAACGAGCAGAAGTTCTCTCCAGTTGGTCAAGATCGCAAGGGCACCGGAAAGCTTTTCAAGAATGCTCAGGAATATCTTTCGCAGCCGTTTCGGGATCCAGGTCCGGTCCGTCATCCTCGCCGCAAGATCGATCACCCTACCCGAAAGCCGCTGATAAATGATCAGTGCACCAAAGGCGAAAACAACGCCCACGAGCAACGCAATGCCGACGAATTCGACGAAATGAAATTCCTCTTCCCTTCCCGGCGGCGGCACGAACCAGATGAGGTTCACGGCAAAAAAGCAGACTAACGCCGCCAGATCAAAAATTCGCTCGAGCCCGAGCGTCACCAGAGCCGCCGAGGGACGCACCCGGCGGTCACGCATCGGCAGCCACATCGGCCTTACGATCTCACCGGCTCGCCCGATCAGGAAGATCGCCGCGAAACCGACCGTCGTCGTCGCGAAAAGCTCCTTGAGGCTCGATTTGGTTATCGGCGCAAGCAGCACCTGCCACCTGATAGCCCTCAGCAGGTATCCCAGGCAAATGATCAAAACTGCGGCCGCAACATACGCCGCGTCAGCCTTGGCCAGGCTCTGCCTTACAAGCTGCCAGTCCAGCCCCCTGCCGAAGAACCAGAAGAGAAACACGGCAAAGAGAAAAAGTAAGACGAATTTTAGATACTTGCGCAAGGTTATCGGTTTTTAGCCGCCGAATCTCGGGGCACAAACCAATGAAGATACTGCATCAATTCGCCAAACGCGAATTCGGATGAGGCGACGGATGCACCGGCGGGGATGATGGCCGGTGTAATGGCATGTATTGGCCCCTTGTTTCGGAGCCATCAGAGAACACCTTATCGCAGGTATCTCGACACGCGGTGCAAACTAAAATCCGGCACAAAAAGCGCGGTGCAGGGCGTCATATCTGTCTGCATCCTTTCGGAAGCATCTGACAAGTTGCAAAGGTTCGGGCAGTCGGAGTGTAATTTCCAAAACGACGATTCCGACCACTCTGGATTTAATGGGAACTTAGACTACTCTTGTATCGTAAACTAGCTTTGACAAGGCGGCTTTAGTGCTTTGTTGCCCCAGGGGAGTCAGGGCTAAACCGTTCGGAGAGCTGAACTTGGAAGCTTTAAAGGCGTCTGCCGAGATCAATGGTGCTGAACTTGTCCGCCGAGCGCGGTCGGGGGATGGCGTTGCCTGGGAAGAGATCGTGACCGCCTTTTCGCGGCGTATCTTCAACCTCGCATATCGATTTACGTCGAACGCCGAAGGGGCCGAAGATCTTACTCAAGAGGTTTTCATCCGTATTTATCGGACTCTGAATCAGTATGACTCCAGACAGGGCGACCTTGCGAATTGGCTAATGCGGTTGGCCCGCAATTTGATAATCGATGATTACCGCCATCGCCAGCGAAACCCGCAAAACACGATGGCAGAGGCGGTCGATGACCACCAATACCATTTGAGAGCCGTCGGAACGTCAGCTCACAAAGAGATGGAACGCCGCGAGCTTTCGGCGCAAGTGCAGGAAGGAATAGACAAACTTCCCGCGGATCTGAAAACCTGCGTGATCCTGCGAGATATCGAGGAGCTGAGCTATCAAGAGATCGTCGATATGCTCCAGATTCCAGAAGGTACTGTCAAATCAAGGATCAATCGAGGCCGCATCGAACTGGCTAAGATATTGAAAAGAATGAGGGTTGTAACGGTTTGAGTCAGAACCGGGACCGATAAGCGACTGGATTCGTTTGGCAAGTTGAGTGCAAAACAGCAGTGGATACCGCGTCAGCGTAGAAAGCTAGCTTCAGTTGCAAGGGTTAGAGCAATGGTAAACGGGCACGCAAACTTAATAGACTGCACCGCATTCGAGGAATCGCTTTCGGATTATCTGGAACACTCCCTGGAGGCGACGATGCACAAGGCGGTCGCCTCGCACGCATTGGCCTGCCCTCTTTGCCACTCGCTTCTAAACGATGTTAAAGAGTCGATGGCAGCCTGCCATCAGCTCGCCGAGCCGCTTCAGCCCATCTCCAGACTCGAGGCAGGAATTCTTGCCAGGACCGTCCCGGATTCGACCATCAATTGCACCGAATTCGAGGAGCATCTCACCGATTACCTCGACGGGTTCCTGCCGGCCAGTGTTTTTCATCGCTGGGAACGTCACGCGCTGCTTTGCGACGAATGCACGGATCTTCCGGGCATTGTGGTTCGCTCAATTGCGGCGATCGTGAATTACAAGCTCGACGAGCTCCCGGTGCCCGCCGGGCTGCATCAGAGGATTTTCAACCTAACGAGCCGCACCGAACTCGCGAAAGAGATGAAGCCGTCGCTGGCTGAACGCTTCGGCGAATGGGCGCGCGGGTTTAGCTTCCCGATATCGGTGCCGCAGCTTGCTCCCGTCGCCGGAATGCTGCTGGTAGCGTTCCTTGCCTTCAGCCAGACAGTTTCCGCTGACGGCTCGATCTCGGGCGCCTATGCTCAGGGCTTTCAACTCGCCGAACAAACTTATCGGCAGGGCGCTGAGGTGCTCAGCGAGGCCCGGAGAAACCGATCATCTCAGTCTCAAACCACCGTCGAAGGAACCACCGAGGTGAAGAACGACGAATAAATGAATTGCGCCTATCACACACAAAATGGTGCTGTCGTTCAGTGCAACGCGTGCGGCAAACCGCTATGCCCCGCCTGCGACCACCGCATAAAAGGATTCCCTTATTGCCAGGACTGCATTGTGATGGGCGTCGATCTTTTGCGTCAGCAGAATAGCTCCAACTATGGCCCTTACGTCCGTAAGAGCACCTCCCCTTTCATCGCGTTTGTTCTGTCTGTCGTGCCTGGACTGGGTGCAGCCTACAACGGCCAGACAGTCAAAGCCCTCGTATATTTCGGCGTCTTCATTGGCCTTTTCCAGCTCGCGATACTCACTGGCGGCTCGGCTCTTTTTGTGCTCGGATTCATGGGAATGTGGGCCTTTTCGGCCCTTGACGCCTGGCGAACGGCTAGGATGATCCGTGCCGGAGTCACGCCGGACGTGGCCGAAGACATCCTGGTGAAGCGCTTCCAGGGCAACCCGAAGCTCTGGGGAATTGTTTTGGGCATCCTGGGCCTGGCGTTTATGCTTCAAAATGTTTTCGGGCTCAAGGGGCTTATGCGCGGAGTTCTTCCAGCGATGTTGATCGGGCTCGGGATTTACATTCTCCGCGGATATATCTTCAGGCCTAAGGAAGATGCGGGAAAATGGAGCGATTTTGATTCGGCACGGCCTGCTCCGTTCTTCTCAGGCAAGCTCACGGGCCGCTCGGAGACAGGCGAGCACGGGTATCCCTCGAGTGAGACCGCCGAACGGCGCTACGGAAGTTGGGGAAATCGCTAGGCTTTGGGGCCGCCCGCAGTTATACTTTCAAAGGAGTTCAAGAGTATGGCATTCATGAAAGCAACCGGCATCGTAGGTAGCGTTTTAGCCCTCATTGCAATGTTAATTGTTCTGATAAAAAGTCTTATAGGTTTTGTTGGATTCGTAACGGCTGCCCTCAAGATCTTGATCGTGGTCGTCTTCGTAGCTCTTTTCTTAGGTGTCGGTCTCTTGATTTTCAGGAGTTTGGCAGATCGCAAGCGAAAACACGATTAGGAGTTCAGCACAGATTTGATGTATCGTTTAGGGTGGCGAACGGACGGGTGCCGTTTGCCATTTTGCTTCTTGGAAGTTAAACTGCTTTTTATCTTTATGATTTCGGCCTTTCTGCTGGCCATGAACCCACGCAAAGCAGATACATTTTGTAGTTTTTATTTATGTCCGGTTTCGCGTTAGTCGCTCGCGGCTATTCTTGCGTGATTCCGCGTGAAGGGACAACTTCCCCCAACGAGAATTCATACAGAAGGAGCTTTACAGCATAATGACGAAGAACGGTAAACCGTTTAGTTTCCTATTCAAACGTTCTACTAGATCCAGAATCTTCATACGCCGGGTTGAGGTCTCGAATAAGCGGATCCAAAACGGTGCGTTAGCATTTTCAGCATTCATTTTGATTTCCCTTTTTTCGACCGGCCTGTATGGCGTGGTCAACGGTGGATTTATCTCTAGCGAAGATCTCGCTTCGGCTACTGTGAACCCTGCCGGTTCTCACCTCTTAACATCTGCCCCTGTGCAAAGGCAGAATATTGATTATTCACGGCCGGACGAGTCGGATGAGTTCTCATTCAATGCAGGCGGCCCGGTAGATCCGGACCAGCTCGATGCCGAGGGACCCGAGCTCGAGAAGGTGATGAATTCTATCAAGGCTTCGACGAACCCCTCTTATCTGCCGTCCATCTGGCCGCACGCATCTAAGATCAACAATGAATACGGCTTCAGGCGTAATCCTTTCGGCGGTCGGACGTATGAGTTTCATGCCGGAATGGACATCGACGGCGAACGCGGTGAGATCGTCGTTGCCCCGGGTAACGGAATTGTCAGCGAAGTAGGATACAAAGGCGGCTACGGCAATATGGTCGAGATCGATCACGGTAACGGCCTCTCGACCCGCTGCGGCCACCTCTCGAAGAT
>JAQSDP010000156.1 GCA_029945985.1 bacterium
GCAGTTTGGGAAGACGATCAGTTCGGCTTCGGTATTTGCGGCGACTTGCTGGTAGAGGGCTCGGATATTCGCTTCGGCTCCGAACTCGTCTCGGTCGCCGTGGACGAAGAGAATCGGCTTGCGGACGGCGGTTAGGAAATCGAAATCGCCGTATTTATCGACGGGTGTGCCGATGGAGATCAGCCGGACTACTCGGTCGTCGGTCATGCCGACTTCCATGCCGGTGCGGGAGCCAAACGAGAAACCTGCGAGGGTGATCGGCTGGCCGGGATATGTTTCGGCGAGGTAATTCAGGGCATCGCGGACGTCCTCGACTCCGCCTTCGATCTCGCTGTGCTCGCCTGTCGAAGCTCCGACGCCGCGGAAGTTAAACCGCAGCGTGATCAGTCCAGCGTCGATCAGCCCCGCCGCCGCTCGAAACACTACCTTGTTATGCATCGTCCCGCCGCCCAGCGGGTGCGGGTGGCACACGAGGCCGACTCCTTTGGCGTCGCCGGCCGGCTCCTTCAAGATCGCCTCAAGCTGGCCGTGTGACGCCGGGATAAAAAGATTGCCCTTCGGGTACATAGCGAATCTTAGATTCTAGGTCGTCCCGCCGCGGGTGGCAAACGGCTCGGTTTTCAAAATTGGGGGATGACCAACTTTAAAAATTTAAATTCCGGAATGCGGTTTCCGCGCGGCCCGAGCAACGCGAATTGCCCGATGTTTATGAGAGGTCTGATGCGGACGAAAAGGAATGTGGCACGTGCCACAATTTGAAGGATGAAGGATCAAGGATAAAGGATAAAGCCGGGATTTACGCCACTTTATCCTTTATCCCTTATCCTTTACCCTTTCGATGTGGCACGCGCCACATTGGTTTTGGACCTGTGGGAAAGAAGCCGGAGTTGCCTGAGACGGCTGAGCGGGCTGAGCAATTCGGAAACGTTGCAAACACATTTGTACGCGCTGCACCGCGTTTTTTATCTTCAGCTCAGAGGTGCAAACGTGCAAAATGTGCATTCTGCATCGCGAATCTTTGCCGCACCTGCAACCACGACACGCTCCTACGCCGACGTACGCCGTGCGACCCACTACAACCTGCTCCGAAGCCGACTCCGACGCGACCCGCCGAGAAACTCCGGCACCTCCGCTCGTTCCGACGCCCCAATAGCAGCAAAACATCGCAGAATCGCATGGCGTACAGGAGTTAATCTCTACCGTGGGTTTATTTACAATGGACGTCAGGGAATTTCTATTAACCTGGCTTCAATGTCAGAAGCCGATGCGCCGCAGCATGTCGGCGAAGCGTGCATCCCCCCGGAGGGGATCCCACTTAGGCTCGTTCTTAAGCCAGGGCATCAGGCCGGACCGCTCCTGAAATGCTTTTTCGAGCCAAGTGAATGCCTCATCGATTTGCCCCAGACCAACATGGATGTAAGCGATGAGGATCGCATCGATGTATTGTCTCGCCGAGCGCTCTTTCAATTGCTGAAGGATTCTTTCCGCGTCGGCCCGCTGGCCCGACGCTGCGTATGCGTACCCCATCTCCGCAAGTATGTATGGCCAATTAGCATCTATGGCTCTTGCTCGCTTCAACTCGGCGAAAGACTCCTGATACCTGCCCTCTTGCGCATACGATTGGGAGATGACCCAGGACGAGTAGACGAAGCTCGGGTCAAACTTAAGGGTCTTGCGGTCTTGCGCGATCGCCTGATCGTATTGGCGTGCACAATAATGGGCCCAGCCGAGCTCGGCATTGAGAACTAGAGAGGTCGGGTCCAGATCGACGCCTTTCTGCGTCTCTTTGACGGCATCCTCCACACGACCTACGGATTGCAAATAGTGACCGTAAAAATGATAAGCCTGGGGATTATTCGGATCGAGTTCTTTCGCGCGCCGCAGGGCTTTTTCTGCTCCAGCCCAATCCCACTCATACAAAAGCTTTACTATTCCCAGCGAGAGGTGTGCGTCGGCGAGTGTTTCATCAAGCGTCAGTGCCTTGTCCGCGTAAACTTCCGCAAGCGGAAAAGCTTCCTTGGGCGGTGCGACGGAAAGCTCGCCAAGCAGGCTATAGGAATCAGCCAAACCTGAATAGGCGAGGGCATAGTTCGGATCCTTCTCAACGGCCTGATTGAAATATTCGATGCTCTTGCGGAATCCTTCTTCCGTATACTTATTCCAAGAGTAGCGGCCCTTTAAATAAAGCTGATAGGCTTCGGCATTGGTTGTATCGCGTTTGACGAGCAGCTTCTCTTCCTCACCGGAAAGTCTCAGCCGCAAGTTCGCAGTCACCTCACGAGCGATCTCCTGTTTTAAGGCAAGGACATCAGAAGTCTTTCGTTCGTAGTCTTTGCCCCAAAGCTGAGCGCCCGTCGTCACATCTACCAACTCCATCTGAATGCTCAGGGTTTCTCCCAACTGACGGACTCGACCCATCAGCACCGCGCGCACATTCAACTCTTTGCCGACAGCTTGCGGATCGACCTCTTTGCCCTTGTATTGAAAAGCGGTGTGACGGGCAACGACCCGCAATCGCTGCAGCTGCGTCAGACTGTTAATGAGTGTCTCGGAGATCCCATCTGCCAAATATTCCGCGTTCGCGTCGCCGCCGGAATTCACAAACGGCAAGACAGCAATCGAATCTATTGCCGAGGTGCGAGTTGAAGAATAGTACGCGGCCGCGGCGATACCGATCAAAACGAGGGCCGCGAGGATCGGGATCGCCCGGCGCAGTTTGAGCCTTGCTTGCGGGGCGATATGCGGCGGATCGGATGCGTCAGGTTGGACGGCGGCTGCGTCGGTGTTTAGAACTGGTGTCGAAACCTTACGAACAGGTGCGACAAAGCGATATCCCCGCTTGGGAATGGTTTCGATGAAAACCTCTTCGGGGTTGCCCTCGCTCAGGATCTTGCGAAGGATCGAGATGTTCTTTGTAAGATTTGATTCCTCGACAAAAGCATCCTGCCAGACCCGGCTATAGATCTCGTTCTTATCTACGATGTGCCCGCTATTTTCGACCAGCACGAGGAGCGTCTCGAACACTTTGGGTGTAAGGGGAACGCTCCGGTCACCCCGTATAAGCACAAATTCTCCCGCGTCCAGGCGAAAAGGACCGAATTCATAAGATCGTTCGTCGTCTACCGCTTCCATCTGTTAAATCGCCATTTTGCAAGGTTGCACCCACAAAAATACCACACTTTCGCAAGGACTTGTGCGAGCGTATTCGACTAACTTTTGACGTCAGGCAGAACAAAATAGTGTTCGTTTGGAGACTCTAAGGCAGGCTCGAACGACGTGAAGGTCAAAAAAACCTAACAGGAGATCAGAATGATGAATAGACGAATATCGATCCAAGCATTTACTGCTTATTTTGCGGTGCTAGCACTTGTCGGCTCCGTTTTCGCGATGCCTTCAACGAGCCGCGATGGAGCGGTCCAGCAGATTTCGGGAGTTGGAGCATATGCGGCACCCGGCGAATGTACCGATCCTGAGGGTGACGGATCCGACTATGTTCTCCTCATGACCGGGAGCATCTCAGGTTGTGACTACACGTTCGTTGAAAGCGCTCGATGCTCGGCGGGCGGAGCCTATTTTGAGACAGGAACCGAGACGTTCGTCGGGACCCTTGACGGGGAGTTTGGCACGTTCAGAACGCAATACGTATTCACGGCCACATACAGGGATTGCCCCAGTTTTGTCGGAGAGATCGCTGGTCGTTGCGAACATCCGATCGTGGCCGGCAGCGGCACAGGAGTTTTCGAGGGTGTCAAAGGCCGATTCGACATGAGAGACGACGTCGAGGAAGGGAACTTCCCTTATCGAGGGCATCTATCGTTCTAGCTCACTCAAACCAGACTTGCGAAACCCCGAGAGCAATGCTCGCGAAAATGAAAACACCGCCTCCGCCGGTGTTTTTTTCCAAATGTATGTAATGTTTTCACCGCCTCGTCATAAGGGTTGAAGTTACCAATACTATTGAGCATTTCGGGGTATCTTATGAAGTCAATTCGAAGGTGTCGCTACAGTCCCCCTGACCTTTTGAGCAACGCGAATTGCCGATGTTTATGAGAGCTGTGATGAGTACTAAAAAGAATGTGGCACGTGCCACAATTTTTGAAGGATGAAGGATGAAGATAAAGGATTAAGCCGGAATTTACGCCACTTTATCCTTTATCCCTTATCCTTTACCCTTTCGATGTGGCACGCGCCAGATTGGGATCCGGGCGAGAGAAATGATCCCTGAGTAAGCTGAGACGGCGGAGCGAGCAGAACAATTCCGAACGTTGCAGACAGATTTGTACGCGCTGCACCGCGCTTTTTGATCGGAAATTGAGGTGAAATTCCGTCTGCGTCGCGCCCCGCCTCATCACGCCCAAGCAACGCCAGCAACCACCGTCCGCTCCGACGCCCACCGACGCCCCGAGACTCACTACAACCTGCTCCGAAGCTCACTCCGACGCGAGTCGGTGCGTAGCTCCAACTCCCCTACTTGCTCCGATCCGCTTGCGCTCGCACGAGTATCGCAAAATCAAAGACCAAAGAGATGGTCGGGGGTGATAGTATGTCGAGGACATTGCGACCCCAACCAGGCGGGCGGCCTGCGTTCTAGGTTCACTCCGGACATGAGGAACCCGACTCACGACGGCCGTACTAAAACCACTTGGGAAGACTTCCGATCGATCTCGGATCCGTCCGTCATTCGGGAAAACGGACGTATGCGAAATGTTTCTGCCGAATTGTCTTAAAAGGTCGAGTTGAAACGACAATGCCCTTTTCAGGAGTTCGGCTACGGGAATTCCTAACCGGTGCGGATTAGTTGGGCACTATGCTCAAAGAAGAAAGAAAACCTACAATGCAAGAGAAACATTCACTGAATCCAGCTTCGTACTTCCAGGGCCTCACAACGAGAGGGAACGTATTTACTCTGACCCTCATCGTTTTCATTTTATTCTTAGGAGCCATCGCGTTTCCCGGTTTCGTCCAACCCGCGAAGGCGTTCGTAGAGGCGTCAGGGGTCTCTGTCAGCCATGACGCGGCGTATGCGAAAAAAGAGCCCGGTGGCAAGCGTCCGTCACAGACGCTCTCCACGTCGGCCAGTTTGACATCAAACACACTATCTCGCGCAAACATTCCGACTTCTGATCGCGATATATTCTCGAGCATTTTCACGGCACATACGGCTGAGGCTTATGTTGTCAACAGCGATCGGTTCCGGCTTTCAGATCTGGACCTGCGCGATCCGCATATGTTCGCCGATTTCCTCGGCTGCCAAGACATTACTGACACGCAGATCGCGGGATTTTCCATCAATAACGAAATTCAGACCGATATTCAAGCTGACGGGAGCGACGCAGACAGCTTTCTCGATAGCTCTTACGTCCTCGAATTCACGCCCTTCGATCCAGCACAGGCGACAATGCCGTTCGCATTCGGAACGGCTGAATGTACGGCACCTCTCGCGACGACTGTTTGCGGTTCATTGAATGGACAGGTGGTCGAAACAACTGCGACGCCGAGCACAACAGTGGACTGTCTGTCACCGATCACGGGCACACTGCGTCCTTATGCTCCCGCCCTCGCCACTGCTGCTATACCATGCTTTGGCGCGAATTTGGGAGTG
>JAQSDP010000157.1 GCA_029945985.1 bacterium
ACATGATTTACCGAACGAATTTTTTGGCGAAGGCATCACGATACTGGGCGACAAAGTATTTCAGATCACTTGGCACGAAGGGACCGCGTTCGTCTATAACCTCAGCGACTTCAAGCTGCTGAAGGAACTTCGTTATTCTGGCCAGGGTTGGGGTTTGACGAACGACGGCACCAACCTCTATATGAGCGACGGTACGCACGTGATCCGTGTTATCAACCCCGAAGATTTCAAAACGGTTCGCACTCTGGTCGTCAGCGATGAAGCAGGCAAGCCGATCATGCAGCTCAACGAACTTGAAATGGTCAATGGCGAGATATGGGCGAACATTTGGCAGAGCGGTTGGATCATCCGCATTGACCCGCAGACCGGCAAACTCCTCGGCCGCGTCGACATTAATAAGCTGTCTGACGACGTCAAAGCGAAGGAAGACGATGCGGACGTGCTGAACGGCATCGCCTACGACAAGGCCGGGGACCGCTTGTTTATCACCGGGAAACTCTGGAAGAAACTATACGAGATCAAGGTGTCCGTTCGATGAGTCACGAGCATGAAAAGTTCATGACCCGGGCGATCGAGCTTGCACAAGCCGGCGTTGACGATGATCTCGGCGGGCCGTTTGGATGCGTGATCGTTAAGGATGGCGAGATCATCGGCGAAGGGAACAATCGCGTCACGTCGACCCTCGACCCCACCGCTCACGCCGAGGTCGTCGCGATCCGCGAAGCCTGTAAGAATCTAAATTCATTCCAGCTTGACGGCTGCGTGGTCTACACATCCTGCGAACCGTGTCCGATGTGTCTCGGGGCGATCTATTGGGCGCGTCCGACGAGCATCTTCATCGCCTGCAACCGTCAGGACGCGGCCGAGGCTGGGTTCGACGATGAGTTCATCTATGAGGAGATCAGCAGCCCTGACTTTGCTTCTCGGAAGGTCCCGATGTCGATGCTAATGCGCGAAGCCGGCCTTGTAGTATTCAGGAACTGGATCGAAAAACCGGATAAGGTCGAGTATTGATCACTTTTCACTTATGACTTCTCACTTATTTCGGACAAGTTTTGATTGATGTCCAACACCTATCTCTATTTGCTGATCGCACTCGCTGCAGGTGCGGTGATGCCTACCCAAGCCGGGACCAACAACAAAATGGCGACGATTGTGGGCAGCCCGATCCTAGCCGCTTTGATCTCCTTTGCGGTCGGTACCGTGGCGTTGTTCGTCTACGCTCTCTTGTCGGGCGAGACTCTCACGTCGCTTGCCGAAGCAAAAAACGCGCCGCCGATCGCGTGGATCGGCGGATTCCTTGGAGCATTCTTCGTCGCCGCCGCCGTGATGCTCGTCCCACGGATCGGCGTTGCGATGACATTCAGCCTAATAATCGCCGGGCAGATGATCGTGACGTTGGCGATCGATCATTTCGGGTTGTTGGGCGTTCCGGTGAAGGAAGTGAGCCTAGCCCGGCTCGGCGGGATTCTGCTGATCACGGCGGGAGTTGTTTTGATCCGAAGATATTAACCGCAAATGGACGCAGATAAACGCAAATCTACTTGCTTGCATTTTCTTATCTGCGTCCATCAGCGTTTATCTGCGATTTGCCACTATTAGATGATCCAGTTCATCCTCAACAACCACGACATCTCCACCGATCTTCCTTCCGGTTCGACAGTTCTCGATTTCGTTCGATACCGACAGAATCTAAAAGGCACCAAGATCGGTTGCCGCGAGGGCGATTGTGGGGCGTGTACGATCCTGGTCGGTGAGTTGGGGGACGAGAAAGTTCGCTACCGTTCGATGACATCGTGTCTTATTCCGCTAGCGAATGCCGCCGGCAAGCACATTATCACCATAGAAGGGATCAATCCTGAGGACGGTTCGCTAACGCCGGTTCAGCAAGCGTTTGTCGACGAGAGCGGGACGCAATGTGGCTTCTGCACCGTGGGTTTTGTTATGTCGCTGACCGGTCACTGTCTCGAGAGTGTCAGTCCGCATGTGAGTAAAGGGTCCGTTTCGCCCGCGGGAGCTGCGATCTCAGCCATGGACGGAAATATCTGCCGCTGTACCGGCTATAAATCTATCGAACGCGCAGCCCGACTCCTGTCAGAACCGCCTGCGTCAGCGGGCGGCCAGAACGTTGCAAATGGTTCCCGCATTGTCCCCGAATACTTCGATGACATCTGCAGCCGGCTTTCCCAACTCGCTAAGAGGTTGCGACTTGACCAACCGATAACGCGGGCGTTTCTGCCTATCGTTGCGGGTGGAACAGACGCGTACGTTCAGAAGCCGGAGTTTTTTGCCGAGGTTGAAGCGACCCACCTTTTCTATAACGACGAACTCCGTTCCGTGCGAGATCTAGGCGATTATATCGAGATCGGGGCATCCGCAACCGTCACCGACCTCCTCGAATCTCCGGTGATGAACGCGATATTCCCGGATCTTTACAAACACCTCAAACTCGTTTCATCCACGCCGATCCGCAATATGGCTACGATCGCGGGCAACCTCGTGAACGCCTCGCCGATCGGCGATATGACCGTTTGGTTTCTCGCCTTAGATGCGTCGATCCTCGTCTCTGGCAGAAGCGCGAGTGTCAACGAGCGTGGCGATCGGACGGCTAACATACCGGATGTTGTCCGCGAGATCCCACTCGCCGATTTTTACCTCGGCTACAAGCGACTTGCGAAAACCGACGACGAGATAGTCACCGCGATCCGCTTCAAGCAACCTTTTGGCGATTTCCGTTTCAATTTTGAGAAGGTATGCAAACGCACATATCTCGACATCGCGAGTGTGAACACCGCGATCTCGCTGAAGTTGTACGACGCAGGACCGCCAGTTCCTGCAGTACTGCTGTCCGAGGTCGAAGCGACAAAACCGCGGATCCAAACCGCTCACGTATCTGCAGGAGGAGTCTCGCCGATACCGCTTTACCTGCGAAAGACTTCCGCGTTCCTGATGGACAAGGAAATCTCGGAAGAAACCATCAACCTAGCCGCCGAGATCATGCAGGACGAAATCTCGCCGATATCCGACGTCCGCGGCTCGGAAGATTACAAACGGCTGTTACTTGGACAGCTCTTCCGGGCACATTTCGTGGAGCTTTTTGCGACAGATCCTACTGAGGAGATATCGCTATGATTTCTGTGGCCGTTTCTTGATGAAGAACATCGACTCACATTCACACGTTCGCGGCGAGAGCGTTTATCTAGATGATATTCCGCTTGTCGAGGGGACGTTGTTTGCGTGTGTGTTCGATTCGCCGATCGCGCACGGAAAGTTAATCGGCGTCGACACAACCGAAGCGGAAAAGTCAGAAGGCGTACACAGGGTCATCCTCGCAACTGACTTGATCGGCGAGAACCAGATCGGCGGAATCGTGCCGGACGAGCCTCTCCTTGCGGAGAGCGAAGTGCATTTTCAGGGAATGCCGATCGCTGTCGTTCTGGCCGAGTCGGAGGAGCTTGGGCGTAAAGCCGCGAAGAAGATCACCGCCGAGATCGAACCGCTTCCGATCGTTACCGATCCACGGATTGCCGCTGCAAATGGAGATTTGATCGTACCGCCGAAGAAGTTCATGCTCGGTGATTTGAACACGGCATTCGGAACATGCGAATACGTCTTCGAGGGCCGCACGGAGCAAAACGGTCAGGAGCATCTTTATATCGAAACGCAGGGTGCGTATTCCGTCCCGACCGAGAATAGCGGTTTGAGGGTTTATTCGTCGACGCAAGGCCCGACTGCAGTGCAGCGAGCGGTTTGCCGAGTTACCGGTTTGCCGATGCATCAGGTCGAGATCGATGTGCAGAGACTCGGCGGTGGGTTCGGCGGGAAGGAAGATCAGGCAAATGCGTGGGCTGCGATCTGTGCGGTCGGGACTCAGCTAACTAAGCGGCCGGTAAAGTACGCATTGCACCGGATGGAAGATATGCGAATGACCGGTAAGCGGCATCCGTACTCGTCCGACTACAAGATCGGGCTCGACAAGGACCTGAAGATCCTTGCTTACGAGGCCACTTTCTATCAGAACGCCGGAGCGTCCGCAGACCTTTCGCCGCCTGTGCTCGAACGCACTCTTTTTCACTGCAGTAACAGCTACTTTATCCCGAACGTCACCGCGACCGCGTATTCATGTCGCACCAACCTTCCGCCCAACACGGCGTTTCGCGGATTCGGCGGGCCGCAGGGTATGTTCGTGATCGAATCGGCGATCGCAAAAGCGGCGGAAGAACTGGGCGTACCCGCTTCCGAGATTCAACGCAGAAATCTGATCGACAACGGCGACGAGTTCCCATACGGACAGATCGCCGAGAGCGACGCGATCACAAGTTGGGAGCAGGGAGACGCAAAGTTCGATTTCGCCGCATTGCAGATTGAGGCGGACGACTTTAACGCTGGCTCCAAATATTTCAAGAAAGGCGTCGCGATGATTCCGGTTTGCTTCGGTATCTCGTTTACGAAGACGCCGATGAACCAGGCGCACTCGCTGGTCCACGTTTACACCGACGGTAGTGTCGCGGTCTCGACCGGAGCAGTTGAGATGGGTCAGGGCGTTAACACGAAGATCGCTCAGGTCGCGGCAAAGGTGTTCGGGGTGCCGATCGAAGCGGTGAAAGTCCACACAACGAACACGCTGCGGATCGCCAACACTTCCCCGACCGCCGCATCAGCGGCCGCTGATTTAAACGGCAGGGCGACGCAGTCAGCCTGCGAGGCCATCAGAAATCGATTGCTTGATGTAGCGGTACCGCTTATCGAGGCGGGAACGCCTGAAGGCGTCACTCTTACTGATGGCTATGTTCACTTGCACGGCGTACGGACTTCGCTCGACTGGGCGACACTTATAATGACGGCTCACCTGGAACGAGTGAACCTGAGCGAACACGCCCATTATGCAACGCCTGGGATCAATTTCGATTGGACTATCGCAAAGGGTCATCCGTTCGCTTATCACGTCTACGGAACCGCGGTGGTCGGCGTCACGGTCGATTGTCTCCGCGGCCGCTACGAGGTCGATTACGTAAAATGCTGTCACGATTTCGGGATGTCGATGAACAGCGCGGTCGACAATGGCCAGATCGAAGGCGGGATCGTTCAAGGCATAGGCTGGATGACAATGGAAGAGGTCGTCTACGACGCCGAAGGCAAACTCCGCTCGAACGCACTATCCACTTATAAAGTCCCTGACATCCATTCGATCCCCAAAGAGATCGCAATTCTCCCGCTGGAAACGGATCGGGAAAACCTCGCCGTCTTCAACTCCAAAGCGGTCGGCGAACCCCCGCTGATGTACGGCATCGGCGCCTACTTCGCGATCCGAAATGCGATCAAGGCATTCCGCAATTGCTCACCCGAGATTGACGCTCCGTTCACGCCCGAAAAAGTACTGATGAACCTCTACTCCTAGCGTGCGAAAAGAACATCAACTCTGGCAATTCACGCGTGATCGCTTGAATCTCGGCGAAAGCGTCGTGCTGCTAGTTGTGGCTGAAAGCTCGGGGAGCAGTCCAGGTCGGGCCGGTTACAAAATGGTCGTCGCCACAGACGGTGAGATGTGCGGGTCGATCGGCGGCGGTGTGATGGAGGTCAATCTTGTTCAGATGAGCAGGC
>JAQSDP010000158.1 GCA_029945985.1 bacterium
GGAGTTCCTTCAGGCCGGACGGTTTTGCTGAAAGGCTTCGACGCCACCGGGTTCACATTTTTCACCAACTACACGAGCCGCAAAGGACGTGAGCTGATGGCCAACCCGAACTGTTACCTACATTTCTTTTGGAAGGAACTCGAACGGCAGATCGTCATTAGTGGAACCGCGGCCAAGGTCGCGGCGGAAGAGTCGGACGAGTACTTCGCTCTGCGTCCGTACAAGAGCCAGATCGGCGCCTTAGCGTCGGAGCAGAGTTCGGTTATCGAATCGCGGGCGGTGTTGGAGCAGAGGTTTGAAGAGCTGGCCGCGAAATATCCGGAAGGCAGCGTCCCGCGTCCGGAGAACTGGGGCGGCTTTTGCGTTACACCAACCGAGTTAGAGTTCTGGCAAGGCCGACAAAGCCGCCTACACGACCGAATTCGGTATACATCATCGGGCAAGGCGTGGACTATTGACCGGCTCTCACCCTAAAAAGCTTTATGTCTCTTCTCAACTTAGGCCCACCGCAAAGCGCTTCATTCGAAAAAATGTTCGAGACTGAACGACTAACATTTCGGAAGTTTGCAGACGACGATCTGCCGCTACTGATCCAGCAGCGTGCCGATCCGGAAGTGAACAAGTATCTAGGCGGGCCCAAGAGGCAGAACGCCGAGGCTCTATCGACTCGGATGAAGTTTTATATGGAGTGCTACGAGAAGTTTGGCGTCGGAATGTGCCCGATGATCTGGAAAGAAACGGGCGAGACGATAGGAACGGCCGGGCTTCAGCCGCTCGAAGATACCGGCGAGATCGAGGTTGGGTATAGCATAATCAAGAAGTTTTGGGGACTCGGTATAGGAACCGAAGCGGCTCGGGGCTGGATGGAATACGGATTCACAAAAATGGGGCTTGAACGTATAGTCGCCGTCGCTGTGACGGGTAACACTGCCTCGCGGCGAATAATGGAAAAGCTTGGGATGAAGTTCGAAAAAGACGAAGTCCACTACGACGAAGTGTGTGCGTTTTACGGTATCTCAAAGGAGGAGTTCTTAAGGCGATGAGGCGGCTCTGTATCCTCTCTTCAGTGTTTATTCTTCTTTCGCTTTCAACGGTCGCTCAGATGCCGGAGAGCAGGTGGGCAACACTCGACGGCAGCAAGATCCATTATTACGACACGGGAAACGCGAAGGCAAAGGATGCGATCGTACTAATTCACGGATGGTCGTGCAATGCCGATTTTTGGAAGGATACTTACAATGCTTTCCCGACGTACCGCGTTATCTCGATCGATCTGTTAGGACACGGAAAGAGTGATGCTCCCTATGTGGCCTATTCGATGGATACTTTGGCGAGATCCGTGGACACGGTGCTTAACCAGGCGAAGGTCAGAAAAGCGATCGTTGTAGGCCACAGCATGGGATCGGTTGTGGCCCGCAAATTCTACAGCCTATTTCCGGCGAAGACCCTCGCTATCGTTATCGTAGACATGCCAATACAACCGATGGGCCCTGAAGAGGAGATGAAAAAATTCGCCGATTCGGTCACGTCAAATTATCCGCAGAGTGCTGAAGGGTTCGTAGATGGGATGATCGCCTCGATAGGGAAGCGGGAGATGAAGGCTTTCATTCGTCGGACGATGCTTTCAACGCCGAAGCATTCCGCCGTTAGTTCACTCTCGGAGACATTTGAAGACGCGAACTGGACAGCTACAAAGATCGACGTTCCTCTATTAGCCATCACGGCTCCATCTGACCATTGGAAGCCATCGAAGGAAGACTACGAGAAGATCGCGCCGAAGGTTGAATTCCAGCTCTGGTCGGGAGTCAGCCACTTCCTGCATATGGAACGGCCCGCATGGTTCAACGGGCAGGTGAAAGGATGGATCATTCGCAACAGTCTGCTTTAGTTAACGCAAGCTATCCGAAGCTTATCTTCGCCGGGTTGGCGACTATCTACTTTGTGTGGATCGCGTATGACCCCCTCGCTGGTAGTTTCCTAGACCTCGTAGATCTGGGCATACATGAAACAGGCCATTTTGTATTCGCACCGTTCGGCGAGTTTATGGGCTTCGCCGGCGGTTCGCTGTTTCAGATCATCATGCCGGCGGCGTTTGTCGGGTATTTTATTTGGAAGCACAGTTACTATTCCGCTGCGATCGTATTATTTTGGGTTGGGCAATCGATCCTAAACGTGTTCGTATACGCGCAAGATGCGGTTACGATGCTGCTTCCGCTCGTGGGCGGTGGCATTCACGATTGGAACTGGATGCTTGAAAGACTCGGCTGGCTTAGCTACACGAAGAGCATCGCCGGAATGATCCGGCTCATCGGCACATTCACAATATTTATTGCCGCAATACTCTCGATCTATTTTGCCTTTAACTCGCCGGTCGACGAGTACGAAGAAATATGACAACGTTGATCACCGGAGCGTCGAGCGGGATCGGCGAGGCGTTTGCGAGAAGGCTAGCGGCTGAAGGATACGATCTATTTCTCGTCGCTCGTTCCGAGGATAAGCTCCGTGACCTTTGTAGTGAGCTGTCTGCGGGACACGAAATTAATGCACGGTATCTTGCTATAGATCTCACCAAACCAAATGCCGACCAGCGATGTTTCTCAGAGACTGAACGCCTCGAAATCGACGTCGATCTGCTTATCAACAATGCCGGTTTTGGATCGATGGGCGACTTTGCGAAACTTGATATCGAGCGCGAGCTTGACATGATCCGGCTGAACATCGGAGCGTTGGTCGGATTAACCCATCGCTATCTCGGGCCGATGCGAGAGCGGCGGCGCGGAACGATCATCAACATCTCGTCAGGTGCAGGCTTTCAGCCGATCCCGTTTATGGCGACATACGCAGCGACGAAGTCGTTCGTCACCGCATTCTCCGAAGCGATCGCGGCAGAGAATCGTCGTTTTGGGATAGAAGTTATCGCGGTTTGCCCCGGCTCGACCGATACACCGTTTTTCGATACCGGCAAGGTCGGGCGAGAGTTTGCTCAGAAAGGGCTGGAGACACCAGAGCAAGTGGTTGAGACTGCGTTGAATGCGATCGGAGGCGGGAAAGCAAAGGTCGTCTCGGGGTGGAAGAATCAGATGGTCGCACGCATCGCGAGTTTAATTCCGAATTCGCTTATCACCCGGGTGATAGCGAAGCAACTCCGCAAGAAGTACCAAGATCAATGAAATTTACCGTCCTGGGCAGCGGCTCGACCGGCAACGCAGTTCTCATCTCGAGCGAGCGCACAAACGTGCTTGTTGATGCGGGTATGAGCGCCAGAGAGATACTGCGTCGTCTCGCGGTCGTCGGAGTCGACCCCGCTGATCTCGACGCGATCCTCATCACACACGAGCACAGCGACCACGCGGGAGGCCTTCGGGTATTGCTTGGATCTGTAAATTGTCCGGTCTATATTTCGGGCGAGACGCAGGATGCTTTCTACAGCACGCGAAAAGGCGTGCAAAACGGCGAGAGTGAATCAACTAAGCGCCAGACCGCGCTTCGCGAGCGCTGTATCGCGATCGAATCGAGCCGCGAATTTCGGATCGGCGATATCGACTTCGAACCCTTTTCCGTTCCACACGATGCGGCCGATAATTTTGGTTTTGTCGCGAAACGCCACGGTATCCGGATCGCTACTCTGATGGATTTCGGCCACATCACACCGCTCATCCGCCAAAAACTGAACGGCTGTGACGCGATCGTTATCGAATCGAATCACAGCCGCGATATGCTGCGAGTTTGCTCGCTCTATACGTGGGAGTTGAAACAGCGGATCTTTTCTCGCACCGGCCACTTATCTAACGAAGACCTCGCCGATTGGCTTATGCTCGACTTTGACGGGTCGGCCCGGCATGTCGTACTCGCCCATCTTTCACAGCGGGCAAACGACCCGGCACTCGCAAAGATCACCGCCGAAACAGCCCTCCGAATGCGGCCGCCGCTGTTCGCGGTCGAGACAAAGATCACTCTCTCAAAAGCCACCGAACCGACGGAATGGTTCACATTCTAAAGATCAGACCACCCCGCGGAAGCTCATTCGGTGGAGCGGGCATGTCCCGTGGTCTTTGATCGCTTGGAGATGGACGGCGGCGCCGTAGCCTTTGTGGCCGGCGAATCCATATTGCGGGTAGACTGAGTCGTAATCGACCATCAGATTGTCGCGATAGGTCTTGGCAATTACGGATGCTGCAGCGATGGAATAGGAGATCGAGTCGCCTTTGATGATCGCTTTTTGAGGGATGCGAAGATGTTTTAGCTGGAGGGCGTCGATCAGGATGTGGTCGGCGGAGGGAGAGAGTGCTTCAATCGCCTTGATCATCGCGACTTTCGTTGCCTCGAGAATGTTGATGCGGTCGATCTCTTCGGCTTCGACGACGCCAACGGCGAACGCGACCGCAGTCTCGCGAAGCTCCGACGAGATCTCGTTGCGCTGTTTTTCAGTTAGTTGTTTAGAATCGTTCAGACCCTTCGGAACGGGTCTGGTCGTATCGAGAATGCACGCCGCAGCTACCACCGGCCCTGCGAGGCATCCTCGGCCGACCTCATCCACGCCGGCGATGAACGCAAACCCGTCCGCGATCGCTTGATGCTCGAAATCGAAGCCGATCTTAAATTCAAATGGTTCTGCCTGAAGTTGGAATGCGGTCACTGGGGAGATTATAGGGAGTATCCGGCACAAACGCGACCCTGATGCGCAAGCCCGCGCGTAGCAACGATCAAGATTTGAGCGTACGCCCTTCTTAACGGTCGGGCTTGTGCAAGCCGTGTCCGCCGATCGGCTCTGTCTCGTTGTATGAGCCAAACTTCTCGATAAGAGGTTTGCCCTTCGCGATGGCCGCTTGGACCGACGCGAGTTTGAGCGAGGCGGCATGGCTGTCCTTGCTGTGCCAAACCTCGGTGATCCAAATGCCGTTCGCGTCTTTCGGATCTTTGGCGACGACATAGCTAAGGCACCCGGGCATACCCGAAGCGCCATCGAGCAGGATCTTGATAAGCTCGTCCCGTTTCCCTTCCACGGCTATCATGCTGCCGATCAAACCGTACATCTTCGAACCTCCACTTACTGTTTGCGCAGACGCAAAAAGGGCATACGCGCTCCCGCCAACCGTAGTTGCGACGAATTCGCGACGCCCTAATTTCATAGCAATTGCGGACATGGATGTCCGCGTTCCAACTATTTAGCCGCGTGAACAGCCTTGTTGCGTGTATCGCGCTCTTTGATGCGAGCTGCCTTACCGCGGAGATCACGCAGGTAATAGAGCTTTGCACGACGGACCTTACCGCGGCGGACTACGTCGATGTGGTCGACGATGGTCGCGTGCAGGGGGAAGATACGCTCGACGCCGACGCCGAAGCTAACCTTGCGGACCGTGATCGTCTCACGGACGCCGCCATGCTTGCGGGCGATGCATACGCCCTCAAAAACCTGCAGACGTTCCTTGTTGCCTTCCTTGATGCGTACGTGCACCTTGAGGGTGTCGCCGGGCTGGAACGCGGGAATGTTTTCTCTTAACTGTGTCTGGTCGACGCTGTCTAATCTGTTCATAACTTTTCCGGCCAGAGGTCAGCGGCTAACCGCT
>JAQSDP010000159.1 GCA_029945985.1 bacterium
TTGTTTCGATCCATGGCAGACCGAATCTATTGCCGCTTTCTTGCTTGCGACTGAACCGCGGTTATCGCGACCGCGTCGACGATGTCTTCGGCTTTGCAGCCCCGCGACAGGTCGTTGCATGGCCGGTCGAGGCCTTGAAGGATCGGGCCGACGGCGGTTCCACCGGTCAGACGTTCGGTGAGTTTGTAGGCGATGTTTCCGGCGTTGAGGTCGGGGAAGATAAGGACGTTCGCGCGTCCGGCGACCGGAGATCCGGGAGCTTTTGAAGCCGCGACCGATTGAACCAACGCAGCGTCTGCCTGAAGTTCACCGTCGATTGAAAGATCCGGCATTCGAGCTCTTACGGTTTTCGTGGCCTCGACGATTTTGTCGATCAATGGGTGCTTCGAACTGCCCTTTGTCGAAAATGAGAGCATTGCTACTCGCGGTTCGACTTGGAGCAACGCCCTGCACGAATCTGCCGAGGCCATCGCGATCTCAGCAAGAGCGCTGACATCAGGATCGATAACGACCCCACAGTCCGCATAGATCATCGCGCCTTTCTCGCCAAACTTTCTGTCCGGGACGACCATCAGCATAAAACTCGAGACAGTCTTAAAACCCTGCTTTACACCGATACACCGCAGCGCCGCGGCCACCGTATGTGCAGTCGTGTTTGTCGCACCAGCCACCGATCCGTCCGCCCGGCCTTCGCGGACAAATAGATTCCCAAAGTAAAGCGGATCTTTGATCGCCTGCTCGGCCTCTTCCAGCGTCGTCCCCTTTGCGCGTCGCAGATCGTAATAAAGAGTCGCGAACCGAGCCACGTCGCTGGACTTACCGTGATCCAATATCTCGACGCCGTTCAGATTGATGTTCGCTTCTGACGCAAGCCTCCGAGTTCCCGTCTCATCCCCGATCACCGTTATCTTAGCGATGCCTCCTCGTGTGCAAATCTCTGCCGCCTGGAGGGTGCGAATATCTTCGCCTTCGGGAAGCACGACGTGCTGAATATCGCCCGCTGCACGTTTACGGATCGAGTCGAGAATCATAAGAGTTGAAAGTTAGCATACAACGCCGGGAGCATAAACTTGCACAAACCGCAGGTTGTTTCTAGACTTATGGAAACTTCAGCTCAGGTAAAAAGAATGGAAGCGATCGACAAGCCGAAAACCAAAATAAAGCGCCGTGAGGCGCGCGGGCGGATGAGCAATTTTCTGATGTTCTTGCCGAACATGGTCAAGCTTCTGGGTCGCCTGCTGAAGGACGCCCGCGTACCCGGCGCCGAAAAGGCACTCTTCGTAGCCGCGATCGTATACGTGATCTCGCCGATTGACTTCATCCCGGATGTATTTCCATTCATCGGACAGGTGGACGACATTTACGTGGTCGCACTAACCCTTCTTCGACTGCTCAATCGAACCGATGCATCTGTTGTTCGCCAGCATTGGTCTGGAGGCGGTGACATCGTCTCATTGGCTGATTCTATTGCCGGGATCGCACCCATGCTACTCCCAAAGCGCGTAGCCCGCGTGCTTTCATCCCGTGTCGAGTTGGCGCCGGCCGGCCAACTTTTGAACGGGATCGGAAAGAAAGGCCAACCTATCGTGAAAGAGATCCCCAAGCCGGAACCTGCCCCAAAGCTCAAAGTCGACTCCGCTCCGTCTATGACGAATTAAAACAATTTCTGGATTGAGCCTTTGTTTACAACTATATACGGCTAGACCAGTAATTTAGAGGAACACAGTTTGGATTCCGGCGCCGAGTCTTGGCTATAATTGTCTTATTCATCAGGACGGGTGCGAACTGTTTCATATGTTCGAACGCTACACAGAACGATCTCGCAGGGTTATTTTTTTCGCGCGGTACGAAGCGCTGCAATACGGTTCGCCCGTGATCGCACCCGAACATATTCTCCTCGGCCTGGTTCGCGAGGATAAGACCATTACGAACCGCTTCTTCGCGTTTCGCTATAACCTTTCCGCCGATTCCATTAGAAAAGAGATCGAGGACCGTATTACCGTCCGCGATCGAATGCCCCAGACCTCCGAACTCCATTTATCCGGCGAAACAAAAAGAGTCCTATTTTACGCAAATGAGGAAAGCCGCGGACTTAAAAGTCGTACGGTCGGCCCGGAGCACCTGCTCATGGGGCTGATCCGCGAGGAGAGTTCGCTCGCCGCGGAGATACTGATCAAGTTTGGCCTCCGTGCACAGGATATTCGCGACGTACTTCTAAAGAACACGGCCGCTTCACCGCTGACATCGCAGCGTACGGAGCGTTCCAGCGATAAGGACAAAGAAGAGCAGCCCAAGCAGTCCTCGCTCCAGGAATTCACACGCGACCTCACCGAAGACGCGGCTCAAGGCAAGTTCGACCCGTTGGTCGGACGATCGGCCGAGACTGAGCGCCTGATCGAGATCATCTGCCGTCGGACGAAGAACAATCCGGTTCTGATCGGCGAGGCGGGTGTCGGAAAAACGGCGATCATCGAGGGCCTGGCACAGCGGATCGTCGACCGAAATGTGCCTACCTATCTTGCTAACAAGAGGATCTTGGCACTCGACCTTTCTTCGGTGGTTGCCGGCACAAAATACCGCGGGCAGTTCGAGGAGCGACTCAAGAAGATCCTCGCAGAGCTAAAAGAGAGCCCTGACAATATCGTCTTCCTGGACGAGATCCACACCCTGGTCGGAGCCGGTTCCGCCGAGGGGACGCTTGACGCCGCAAACATCCTGAAGCCTGCACTTTCGCGTGGCGAGATCCAGGTGATCGGCGCGACGACCCCTTCGGAATACCGCCGCTCGATCGAGAAGGACCGGGCTCTCGAGAGACGCTTTCAGGCAGTGAAAGTTGACCCGCCAAACGAAAAGGAAGCCGTCGAGATCGTCCGCGGCGTGGTCGGGCGTTACGAAGCTTTCCACCAAATAAGATATTCGGCCGAAGCGATCGAAGCCGCGGTCTATCAATCCAGCAGGTACATCGCCGACCGTTTCCTGCCAGATAAGGCCATCGACGTGCTCGACGAGGCGGGTTCGCGCGCCAAGCTACGCCACCAGCACGAGAATTCGGGCGAGCCGTCTTGGAAAGAAACGGTCGAGAATTGGAAACGCATCGCTGCGAAAGAAGAACAGCTGATCTCATACGAACTGAAAACGATCGATGATAATTTTTTCGGAGTCGAGGTGACTAAAGACGATGTCGATGGCGTTATCGCCCGTTGGACAGGCATTCCCGTAAACTCGATCAAGCAGGAAGAGGCGACAAAGCTGCTTGAGATCGAAAGCGAACTTCACAAACGTATCGTCTCGCAGCGGCCGGCGATCTCGGCTCTTGCCCGAGCCATTCGCCGCTCGCGTGCGGGATTAAAGAATCCAAGTAAGCCTGTCGGCTCGTTTCTGTTCCTCGGCCCGACGGGCGTAGGGAAGACGGAGGTCGCGAAAACGCTTGGCTCATTCCTATTCGGATCCGAACGCTCCCTTATTCGCTTCGATATGAGCGAGTTTATGGAGAAGCATGCGGTCTCCAAATTCATCGGCTCGCCTCCGGGATACGTCGGGCACGAAGAGGGCGGTCAGCTGACCGAGAAACTCCGCCGGGCACCGTATTCGGTCGTCCTCTTCGACGAGATAGAAAAGGCGCATCCGGATGTTTTCAACATTTTGCTTCAAGTATTTGAGGATGGCATCATAACCGACGCCCACGGCACCACGGTCGACTGCAAGCACGCGATCTTCATAATGACCTCCAACATCGGCGCTCGGTTCATTCAGAAACGCGGCAATCTGGGTTTCCAAAATGGCGGGGATACGTCGCGCGAAAAGATGGAAGATCAGGTGATGTCGTCGGTCAAGCAGACATTCGCTCCCGAGTTCATCAACCGCCTCGACGAGATAATCATCTTCGATGAATTGACGGAAGATGACCTTTCACAGATCATCGATCTCCAGATCGCCAATCTCAATCTGGTGACCGGTGCGGCTCGAAACCTTACAGTTCGTCTCTCCAACGAAGCTAGAAGCTGGTTGATCGAAAAGACGATCTCCGATCGTAGCTACGGTGCCCGACCACTGAAGAGAGCGATCCAGAAATTCGTTGAGGATGAACTTTCCGAGGCGTTGATCCAAGGCGACATTGCCGAGGGGTCGGATATCGAGGTCGGACTCACCGACGGACGCTTCGTGTTCCGGTCCATTGTTCCCGAAATATCCGAGGCAGTTAGCACCTCCTGATCCAAATTGCAGCTTGCGTTTCGGCGAACGCTTTCGGCTCTATCGCATTGCACAGGCTGCAATGGGTACGCTCGCCACTATCGTCTGAAACCTTCGTTGTCGGAAGCTGATTTGTGGCAGCAACGGCCCCTGCACCGCATTTGCATCCCTGTTTTTACGCTGTCGGCCCCGTTTTACAGTGCCTTGGAGCTTCTCCGTTCCGGAACACGCACAAATTTAACTCTAAGTCGAAACACATCAAAGGGTTACGGTTGTTCAAGCAAACACTGATCAGTCCGCCGGCATCAGCACCGCGCACGAGAGCACAAAGCCGGTCAAGCCGGATTCGGAACTCTGGCTTACGCTCCGCTTTTCTGTTTGCGCGGTTTTGTCTGTATAATTCGTAAGTTTGACAGGGCGTTCGAGAGTGCAACCTAAGGACAGGGCGCAGAATCTTAGGTTGAGTACTTATACCGCCGTTGTATGCCGTCTTTGTTTGGGATATTCTGAATTTTATTTTCAGCGGAAGATGGATTGAAAGCCCTCCCCGGCTTTCGACACGCACATATTTATAGGGATTAGCGTTTTATGCGAATTTTGAGCGCACTAGGACTTGTCTTATTGAGTCTGGCAGTATCAACGACTCCGGTCCTTGCAGGGGAAGCGAAGAGTGCGGAACCGTCCGTTTCCGAATCGTTACAACAAATAGTTGAAACAGTAGATATCCAGGGTAATCGACGTCTCCGCGACGATGACCTTCTGTATTACATCAAGACGCGTCCGGGTGATACGTATGACCCTGCCGCTCTCGAACGCGACCTCCGCGAACTGATCTCTCTAAACTTTTTCGACAAGACCGCTACACGGGTCCTAACGACAGAAGGTGTGCGCGGTGGTGTCAACGTTATCTTCGAGGTTCGCGAACTACCCATCATCCGCGACCTGCTGTTTACCGGTAGCAAGACGGTTACGGAAGCCGATATTCTCAAGGAGTTTCGCGAGAAACGCATCGGTATCTCAAAAGAAGCGGTTTATGACCCCGTCAAGGCCCGGAACGCGACCCGTTTGCTGCGTGAAATGCTGTCGACCCGCGGCTATCCGAACGCGGTCGTGACTGTCGCCGAGGAAGAAGTATCCGCAACATCCATTGCTCTTACATTTAACGTAGAACAAGGTAACCGTTCCCGTATCGTCGAGATCGACTTTGTTGGGAATGAGAAGTTTAGCGATGGGGAACTTAAAGGGACGATGCTCTATGTTAAAGAGCATGGGCTGATCTCGCGATTCAAGGGCCAGGACATCCTGCACCTTGAGAAG
>JAQSDP010000160.1 GCA_029945985.1 bacterium
TATTCTTTCCCGGGTGCAGGAAATTCATTTTCGTTTCGAACGGAAGGGTATCGGCTTAAACATCTGGCCGACATAACATACGCCGACGATAAGCTGCGAATGACCGGGATCTTTATGCACGGTATCGCGGTCGATCTCGGTGACACCGCGATCGAGAATGCCTCGCTTTCAACGGACGGAATGCACTTTCTAACAAGTTTCGTGCCTTCGACGACCGCCGAAGATGTCGCTGTGATCGACTCAAACCTGACGCGAGGCGTGAGCGCCGGCGGCTTTGTCTATTCGAAGGAAGTCGACCCGCGTGTTGGCCGTACCTACGCTCTTCGGGCCGTCGCATACCGCGGAAAGGTGGTTCGTTCTGCAGGAGGGGTCAGATACAACGAACTGGATTACGACAAGCGGCGAGATGTGACTGTCGTCTTTCGGGTTCTCGATATTAGCAAGGACGGCATCACGATAGTTTGGCGAAAGGTTGCCGATATTGAACCACCGCGGATAAAGATGCCGAAGGCCGATTCGAAAGACGAGAAAGATGATCTTGACGGGGAGGCGAACTAACTAACTAAATAAATAAATGCGATACCTTCTTCCACTTTTGGCAGGTTTTTTTATTCATGCGATGTCGCCGTATGTTTTTGGACAGCTCTCAAATCCCCTTCCGTCTACGACGCCAAAGGATCAGTTGCCAAGCTTTCAAAAAATACTTGATGAAGCACGCAAGGACGCGGTTCGACCCGGTGAACGAGGTGCCCGCAACTCACGTCGAGACTCAGCAGAAGCTCGACGCAAGGTCAAGGCTGACATGGAGCCTGAACGGGCGGTCACGGAAGAGTTTGCGGAACTGCTCAAAACGCTTAACGCGCGGATGGTCCGGCTTCATCCGGATTTCGGATGCGAATCTAAACACACGCTTAGAGTTGACGCGAAATGTTATGGACGTGTTTTGGGCGCATCTCGATATGAAGGTATTCACTACGATAACGGAAAGTTAGTCGGCGACAGTTTTTTTACGATTTTCATGATAGCTGACGTTGGCGAAGTCCCGTTCAAAGATGTCGATACGCGAAATGCGAGGGTGAAATTGGTATCGACTGTTATTCCCCCGACGGAGTTCGTAGCCACGCGGAAAATATACGAGACGCTTGCCGGGAGTGGGATCACAGTAAATGATCTGCATATTAGCGATCGAATACCTGCGGCAGAGGGGACGACGTTTGTAGTGAGATCTGTCGCTTACAAGGCGTCCGGGTTCAGATCTTACAGTCCACTAACGAGCCAGATTCCGTGGCAGTTCCTCGGCAGGAGCTACGATGGCTGGCATGACGAAATGTTTGCGGCGAAGGTCGTAAGGCGCTCAGCGGACGGTATCATTCATCTGCTTTGGCGACGTATCATTCGAAAGCCGCCGCCTACGATCCGTTTTGCAAACGACGAGATGCCGACAGATTTTCGAACGAAGGGGCAATAGATGTTGAAAGGAAAGGTAGCTGTAGTGACGGGCGGTGCGAAGGGGATCGGGTATGCGATCGCTGAACGCCTGCTGAAAGAGGGCGCGAAGGTTTTCATTTGCGGCCGCGACAAAACGGATCTGAAGGATTCTATGTCGCGACTTTCGCAGTTCGGGCCGATAGACGGTGAGCTTTGCGACGTGCGCAGCGAAGAGCAGGTCAGGATGATGCTCGCCGAATGTGTACGACTGTATGCGGGCGTGGATATTTTGATCAACAACGCGGGCATCGGATATTTTGGCAAGACTGTGGAGGAACTAACCGCCGAGGATTGGCGGCAAACCATCGAGACGAATCTCAACGGCGTCTTTTACTGCTGCCATCACGCGATCCCGCTGATCAAGCAACGCGGCGGCGGATATATCTTCAATATTTCTTCGCTCGCCGGGCAAAATGCTCACCCCAGAATGGCTGCGTATAATGCCTCAAAATTTGGACTGAACGGATTCTCGGAAGCCTTGATGCAGGAAGTCCGGCAGGACAACATCAAGGTCAGCTACATCTGCCCAGGAAGCGTGAATACGGCTTTCGGCGGCGATAAACCAAGCGTTGAGAAGTCATGGCAGTTGCAGCCGGCCGATATCGCGCAGGTGATCGTCGATCTTCTCTACATGCCCGAGCGCGCACTGCCAAGCAAGGTAGAGCTTCGGCCAAGCAAACCACCGACTAAGTAAGGTTCGCAAGGATCTTTATCGAGTCGATCAGTTCGCGGTCTTCGTACGGTTTCGTCAAATATTGCGAGACACCGCTTTCCAGCGCTTTTTCGCGATGCTTTTCGGTAGTGCGCGATGTGATCATTATCACGGGAATGTGGTTGAACTTTTCGCTGCGTTTAAGTGAGGCGGCGAATTCGTATCCGTCCATTCGCGGCATCTCGATGTCGCTGAGGATGATCGCGGGAAGTTCGTCGCAGGCCTTTAGTTGCTCGAGCGCTTCGAGCCCGTCTTTCGCGGTCTTCGGTTCCCATCCGGCTGACTTGACGACCTTTGATGTCATATGCCGGACGCTCGGACTGTCATCTACGATCATGACAGAGATGGACTTTTCGCGCGGACGAGGGGGAACTGCTGTCGGTTGGTGGTGAGTGTTTTTCCGCAACAGTGAATGCATATCAATGATCGGCACGAGGTCGCCGTTGCCGAGGATCGCGGCTCCGAGAATGCCGTTGATCTTGTCGAGAGGCTTTGCGAGCGGTTTGATCACGACCTCTTCGGTGGTCAACAGTTCTTCAACCGCGATCGCGCAGGACCGGCCCGACGATTCGTATACTAAGGCCGAGCGGCCAAGAAGTTCTGCGGGTTCGAGGGCATCTTTTCCGAGGAATGTAGGCAGTTGATATAGCGGGAGCTTTTTACCGAGTATGTCGACCTTCTTGCCGTCGATGCCCGCGAATACGTCGTCGGTCAGCTCGGCGATATGTGTGATCGGACGAAGAGGTAGGGCATAGGTACAACCCGCAACACGCGTGAGCAAGACCTTGGTCACTGCAAGAGCGAGCGGCATACGTACTAGGAAAGTTGTGCCTTTGAGCGATGTTGATTCAATAGTGACCGAGCCCCGCCCTGCAACGATACTCTCTTTTACGATGCTCATTCCAACGCCTCGGCCCGCGCTCAGATTCAGCTTCTCGGCAGTTGAGAGTCCGGGAAGGAAGATGAGTTCGAGAGCTTCTTCATCGGAGAGTTCCGCGGCCTGAACTTCAGTAAGTTTGCCGAGTGCGACCGCTTTATCTTTAACCGCTTCCGGCGAGATGCCGCGGCCGTCGTCGGATATACGAAGTACAATGTGCGTCTCGTCGTTTTCGACAGCGATCGATATTGATCCGCTCTCGGGCTTGCCCATCAGTCGACGTGTTTCCGTATCTTCGATGCCATGAGCTACCGAGTTCTTCAGTAGATGCATCAGCGGTTCGACGAGTGAATCCAGGATCTGCGTATCGACCTCGACCGATTCGTTAACGATCCGAAGTTCGGCCTTCTTATGTTCCTCGTCGCAAGTGACGCGAACCGCACGTTGAAGCCGCGAAGATAGTGAGCCGAATTCGACCATTCGAACGTGTAACAGCCATCGCTGAAGTTCGTCGATAAGGCGGCGCTGTTCGTCGACGACGGATTCGAAACCGCCGCGGAGAAGATCGAGCGAGGCGTTGATCGAGAAGGTATCGCTAGTCGTCTCGGCAAGTTCCCGCGTGCTCTGGTGGAAATCTGTGTACTTGTCGAACTCGAGCTCGTCAAAGGATCCATGGCCGATCGGGTTACCGACACTGCCGCTTTGAATAAATGATGAGCCAGATCCCATCATCGAAGCTTCAAAGTCGATCTCGAGTTTAGTGCTCGTTGTCTGCAGCCTTCGCGTGGCGTTGTGCAGATCGTCGATCTGTCTTTCCAGCGACTTTAGATTCTGCTCGAAGACTGATCGGCCGATGAGCATGTCGCGAGTAATACGGACGAGATCGTCGAGCCTGTCGAGTGATACACGGACGACAGATCGGGACGCCGCCGGCCTTGGAACAAAAGACTCGGCCACTTCGGCACCCAGCAATCGGGCAAGAACCATTTTATCTAAAGGTATCGACGCTCCTACCGCCTCTACTGTTTCGGGTGCTTGCTCCGCGTAGACGGCCTCGGGCATCAGCGGCATCTCGACTGCTTCGACGCGAGTCATCGGTGCGGGCTGATTTAGGGAGTTAAGGAGAAGGTCGAAATCGTAATAAAGCTGCGAGATCGTCCTGAAAAACTCATCCGATCGTTGCCCGGCCACGAGAGACTTTAGACAGGCAGTCGAACGGTGAAGCAACTCGATGATCTGATCATTTGCTCCACACTTGATCTCCGCTAATCGGTCCAGAAGATCCTCGACGCGGTGGGCAACCTCCGACAGCTGTTTGAGTCCGACGATCCCGGCGGATCCTTTAAAGGTGTGCGCATTTCTTCGGATCTCCCATAGCGAATCGCTGTCGTTTCGATCATTCGAGAGGTTGTTCAGACTGTTGTCGATGTTGCGAAGCAGTTCTTCCGCCTCTTCGGCGAATATGTCGAGCAGTTCGTGATCGACCTCGAATTCGTCCGCGGAATCCGAGGTGAAGGTTTGCGGTTCGTATTCGACGGGATCTTCAGCGGTGAAGACCATCTCAGAAAAGTCCGGAGTGGGCGGTTCGGCCGTGAGTGGAGTGTCGAACATAAAGGAGATCGGATCTTCCTCTGTTTGTGCGAATGTGACTTCGCTTTCGTCGAGATCAAGGGAAAAGCTCTTGTCTTCGAGCATCGTGCGAAGAATCGAGGCCTCGAGCTTGGATAGCAAGCTTAGTCCTGACCCGGCGCCCGAACCCTCCGAGATCTCAAACTCAATCGCGGCGGCAAACTCGGCGATCTCCATCTGCTCAAGGTTTTGAGCGGCCGCAGACATCTCAAGAAGCTGGGCGCAGATCGAGTCGACGTCGGCGCAAGGACCGTTAGCGGCAGTGGTGAGTGAACGGCGGATGGAAGGGATCTGCTGCAATGCCTGTCGGAGAAAGGGTTGGAGGATGTTGGGATCCATGGTTAGTTGACGAACCTGTGTTCGGATGTGCCGTTCATCGATTGGTGTACGTCGACCGGAAGCTTGAATGGCGAGACGGACTGCCGCAGTTCGTGTGAAAGTTCGACAAGTGTCTTTACGGACTCGGCGGCTCGGCTTGAACCTTTTTGTACAAGAGCCGTCACTTCTGAAATGCCGGACATTGAGTTTGCAATATCTTCAGAACTCTTTGCCTGGAAGCGGGTCGATTCTGAGATCGAGCGGAGAAGTTCGGCGAGTTGAGTCGATACTTCTTCGATCTCGACGAGTGATCGGCCGGCCTTGTCAGCAAGGGCTGATCCGTCGATCACCTCGCGGATCGTTTCTTCCATCGAAGCGACGACTTCTTTTGTTTCCACGTTTATCGATTGGGTTAGATCTGAGATCTGCTGGGTGA
>JAQSDP010000161.1 GCA_029945985.1 bacterium
TTTCTGTGAAAACTCTCTCCGGGACTGACCGGAAGTGACCACTTTCGACCCTTGATGGCATGGTTCCATCGACAGAGTTCGATGGCTCCAAAATGAGGCACAGCTTTTGCCATCGAATGAAGCTATCAGAAGAACGAGATCTATGAAAAGCGAAATACTCGATAACCAACAACTCGCGGAAAGGTGGCACCTTAATGGGACAGCGGATGCCATTGCAAAAAGGTTCCAGCGCCTCAGAGCCCTACCAAAGTCGAACCCTCGCCATCTGAGGGCTCTTAGGATCGGGAATCAAATCCGTTATCGGATGACGGATATATTGGAATATGAAGATCGTAACACTGGAAAGCGGCGGGTTAGCCTAGCAGTTGCATTATGATTTGTCGCCCTTGCGATAGGCCGATCTAGATCTGCAGCAGGAGTGAAACGACACAGGTTAATCCCGTGTAGTTCCCCAAAACTGGTTTACTTTTTAACCGACGGTTAGTTTTCGCTCCACTTTGACAATCATTCAGGCACTCGTAACCTCAGGCGGATTTTTGAAGTAGCGGCGTAATAGCCGTAAGTCTTTTCGGGCGACGCGAGAATTTATGAAGAGAGGAGAGGGCTGAAATCAAAACTCCGATCACCCTAGAAAACAAGGCTTTCGAAATTCATCAAAAGCCCTGTGTTCGTACATATTTCTCCGTGGCTTCCAAGAAGCACTCACTTTAATCTTTGACTAACGCTTCAGATGCCGGAGGTGCTTTCTGCAATTCCTTCGCGTTATCTTCCATCTCTTTTTCGGTGTAGAAATCCATAACCTCAACCGCGGTTCGTCCTGTCGGCTCGTTTCCCCCGGATGCTCCGTCAACCTTGGAAGTCGCCGGGATCGGTTCGAAACCGTGTCGTGTTGAGTCGGCTTTATCGACTGAAGATTTCTCGCCTTGCGTGTTTGATTGCTGTTTACTCATAAATTAACTCAACTTCCACTGGGCCCATCGGACTGGTCACTCGCTCCGCCCGACCCCTTTTCTGTGGTCGGCGACTTTATCGAAGCCTGTGCATGGCCTCGTATGAATTTCGAACCGTTTCCGTGTTCCCGCGTTTCTTCTTCAGCTTTTGCCTCAGTGTATTTCTGTTTTTGGATAGTCTGAACGACGTCCTGTCCGGGACGCTCGCGGCCAGCCGTTTTGTAATGGTCTGGATTGACGTTATTTTTGCTCATAATATTTTGATGTTATCTCCGTGTGACAAATGAAAATGACCGACGCCGGTCTAGTCCTCTGATTCCGCAGATGCCGGATTCAACGCCCAGCGGTCTTCGTCACGGTCTTCAACCTTCTCGAGAATATCCAGCGGTTCATTTCTCTGATTCGCCACGCCGACGGCCATACCCATTTGATCCGGGTTAATGTTCGTAAAAGCCACATCCTCACGGCTGTTCATTGGTGACGGCAGCATGTAATCCTGCTCAGCTAGCTCGCTTTGTATCTGTTCCTGTTCCGGCTCTCCATGGTCCGCGGAATATTTAAATTCTCGCTTGACCTGTTCCTCTATCGACGTTTTCTGTTTCTCCGGGGCGCCAGTTGGAGCATCTCCTTCGGCGTCCCTCATCTTCGGTTTTACTTCTGATTTATTCATAGATTTATTCACACCGCAGCTGCGGTAATATCTCAAGCGATCGCAATAGTCCACCCAACGATTTCACGATTTGCCTTTGTCGATCATGGAAACAATCGACGAATGCACATCCCTTATCCCCGGATTTTGGCTATTTTGCTAGTGTTACCTGGAACGCGACTTCTCAATGACGCTCAATTTCATTCGGCGGACGAAGGCTTATCTGTAATTCGATCAAACTGTTCAGTTTTGTCTGTGCGTTGCCGTACAGGGATCTAGGGATTCTAAGCTTTGAAGCCGACTAATTCCTTATCTGCAAAAGCGTGAAATAGAGGTCCGAGAGCCGTTCAGTAGACGCCGGATCATTCCGGGCCAGCAGCGTGATAGCTTCGTCGCGGTCGGCCAATATCGGTTTTAGGGCGATTTGCTGCTGTGGAGTGAACGCACTCTGTTCGCGTTCGGCCTCGGAGCGAAGCTCGGTAAAAAAACTGCTCGCTTGCTGCCTTGATTGTTCATACTCGCCACGCCGCGCGTTCAGAGCGGCAGTCGCCAGATTGTTTTGCAAAACGCTCAGCCGCAAATTTACTTGCGCCGTGTCGCGCTCGTTCGCGGTAGATCGGGCCGACAGCCACATCGGAACAAAACCGAGAAGAAATATAGCCAAGCCGATAGCGCCGAAGATCCCGACGCGCTTTAGCATCGATTTTCTTTCCTCACTTACTACAACCGTTTCGGCATTTAAGTCTGACTTTTTCGTTTCATCCTTCATTTCCGTACTCCCCGTCTTTTTTATTTTCAATACTCTCTGTATTTGCAGGGCGACACCGTTCAAGTGTTTATCTTCGACCGGCGACAATTTTCACAACCAGCAAGATGCCGGCTACAAGCAACAAGATATGGATAAAACCGCCGGCTACATTTCCCACAAAACCAAGCAACCATAAAACCAATAAAATTACTAAAATTGTCCAAAGCATTTCATTTCTCCTTTCTCGTTTGATTTTTCCAATTACGCTAAATCCGGGCCAGGGTGATGACCCTAATTCTGTTCTTGTTCTTTTCGATTCCACTTGATCTCAATCTCGATCTCTCCCTGGCCACCGCCATCATCGGCCTGCATTTCAGTTTCAAATTGACCGTCGGTTGGAACCCTGATCCGGTTGCCTCCTACCTGAATACGAAAGGATTACCCGGCACCTATTGCGTCGGCAATCCGTCTAAGCTTGTCGGAAGCTTGGGTCGGCGTGTGCGAGCGCTCGACATCGATTTCTTTTTCATGTTTCATAATTGTTCTCCCAGTCTGAGACCTTTCACTGCGATCCCGGCTACGCGAAACACACTCGCTTTACGGGCCGACTCCTTCGGTTCCTTCCAAGGCGCATAAGCTCCAGTCAGCACGAGAATTCCAATGATTACCAAGGGCCAGAATGAAAAGACCGCAGCCGTATAGTCCCACTTTCTTCCCGGTGCCAATCCGGCCTCTTCCGTTTTGTCCTGCGGTTCCAAAGGTTCGTGATCCACTGACGTTCCCCTTTTTTGTTGGCCCGATAAACCTCTCGCAATTCGCGCGGAGTTCCCTCACCGTAACTATGAAGTCTTCTTATTCGTGCCTTTCGTGCCACCCGCCGCTTGCTGTGGAATCAACGGCTCGGCTTTTCCAGTCGTCAATGCAGTCCCCGATCTAATATCTGCGAGTTCGACGACAAACTTTTTATCACTATTCACCTCACCCAGCATTTCACTGAGTGCAGATGAATCGAGTTTCGAAAGATCCACGCCATAACTTTCGAGCTCCGCCCGAAGACTCTCTATGGTGTTCGTGTTCCTATCATAAACGTCGGGGTATAAAGCCAAAGTGCCGTTTTCTACGACCATTGAATCGTAATTGATGTCGACTGGAATTTCGCCGTTTAGATTGATAACGCGGCGTTCGCTATTATTCTTTGCTGCATCGATTTCCCGGCCTGTGATCTGAATATTTCGGGCCTCGGCAATTAATTTGGTGATCTCAAATAGATCGTCCCGCAGAACCCGTACGCAGCCGTGCGAAACTAGATTGCCGATATCAGAAGGCGACTGAGCTTCGTGCAGGAGATATGCGTCACCCAACGGAATTTTTATCTTCCCGAGCGGGTTTTGCGGATCGTCGGCAGATATCCGTTCGTATGGCTCGACGCCCGAAGATTTACGGACCCACTCGCTGTCCGGCGGTATCCAGTCAGGATTCAAAATTATCTTGCTCGCCGATCGCATCCCGACGGGAATAGGAAAGTTTTTCTTTCCGACGCCAACGTAATACGACTTGATTTCCCTGTCTCCCTGCCAGAGGGTCATAGTAAATGCCGGCACATTTACCGTTATGCGGACATCGCCATCACCGGGTTTCAAAGCGGAGCGTTTAATTTGACCTTTAGTCAACTTGTCCGACCGCGCCGATTCGTCCGTGTCGGCGACCTTCTGTGTGTCCGAATTGGAATCTGACTTGCTATTTGAGTTCGGTTTCGGCGCGTGCCCAGTGTTAACCGCATTTTCCATCGCTTCACGTCTTGCCAGAAGTAGATGTTCGGTTTCCTTATTCTCACCGTTCTGGTATTTGACCTGTGCCCAAACTTCACCGTTGAAATCCGCGGGGATCTTCACATCGGTGACGAATTCACCGTTTGTACCAGTTCCACCCAGTGTTTTGAGTTTCAACGCCCGGTCTACTTCGGTGGCCGGTTGGTAGAACAATTGAACCTCGGCCGCGTTCGGAGCAATGACGGTAAGTTTAAATTCATCACCTGTAACTATTTTATAATTGTCCTCTCCTGCTGAAACGGGCGAAGCTTTAATCGAAGGTGGAGCTTCAGACTGTGTGCTTACCGCCGGATTCGAATCGCTCGACAGCGGACCGCAGGCCGACGCGGTGAAAATCAGCAACGACAGAGCGAAATAGATGTAGCGTTTGGTTGTCATTTTAGGTTCCCGAATTGCTTTCAATGTGTATCTCAATTGTAGAAAGCCGCAGCATCAGCGGAAGCAGTGGCAATACTCAAATTCGATGAGTAAAATTACGCAGGTTTAGATCAAGAGAGAGGGCGATTGAGCTAAAGGCAAGTTAGTAGTGGTTCAGTTTGAGAAGACGTTGGTTCAGCCACACTGGGTTCGAATTCTTGCGGCGTCGGTGTTTCTCGCAAAGACGCGAAGATGAAAAGAAAACCGAAGACGGAAGATGACTGCTACCGGCAAGTTCCAGAGGGTAGGACCGCCTTCAAAAACAATGAGATATCATAGATGTTGATCTTTCGACTCCTCGGATTTGTCGCCGCTTTTGTCGTACCCGTCCTGCTCGACAACAGGGGTGAGCAGCCGCAATGCCAGGAACGTAATGACGCTCAGCACAACCGCTATTTCCACCCGGCCAAAGGCAACGGCGGCGCCGATGGCTCCCGTGCATCAGATGCTCGAAGCGGTCGCGAGCCCTCGAACATTTGCGCCTTCTTTTAAGATCGCGCCACCGCCGATGAAGCCGATCCCGCTAATCAACCCTTGAATGAGCCGAGCCTGCGTGTCGGCGCTGGTACCGGGAACGTTTCCAAGGATCAGCATAAACCCGCACGCTGCCATCGCCACGATCGGGAAAGTCCGCAGACCGAGATTGCGCTTCGATTCGGGCCGCTCCCATCCGATCGGAACAGCGAGAGCGAAAGCGAGAGCTACTCGAAGAAAGTCGACGATGGCAACGTTCCAGTCAAACGAAAACGCGTTGTATAAAAATTCCATAAACTTGCTAACCCGCGACCGATGCGGCCGGGAGCGAAACAGTGATCGCCGTCCCTCTTTGTTCGTCGGCTATCGGGCT
>JAQSDP010000162.1 GCA_029945985.1 bacterium
CGTGTGACCGGAAAACTCAACACATTCGCACCGAATGCCGAGGTCATACACATCGACATCGACGCGTCGAACATCGGCAAGCTTCGTAAACCGCAGATCCCGGTAGTGGCAGATGCGAAGGAAGCGTTGGCGGCGTTGACGGATCGGTTTGCACAGGAATCTCTCGATAACGATCGTCTCGCTGATTGGTGGGACCGGATCCGTGAATGGCAGTCCGCGGTGCCGCTGACGTGTGAATATTCGGAAACCGAGATCAAGCCGCAGCAGCTTATCGAGACGCTTCACAAGGTGACGAATGGTGACGCGATCGTCGTTACGGACGTCGGACAGCATCAGATGTGGGCCGCTCAGTTCTATCCTTTCAAACGCAGCCGACAATGGCTGACGAGCGGAGGCCTCGGGACGATGGGCTTTGGGCTTCCTGCGGCGATGGGTGCTCAGCTCGCGTGCCCGAATGAGATGGTCGTTGCGGTGGTCGGCGATGGCGGATTTCAGATGACGAATCAGGAGATCATCACGGCTGTTCAATATAAGATCCCGCTCAAGGTCATCATCATGAACAACGGCTATCTAGGCATGGTTCGCCAATGGCAGGAGATGTTCTACGACCGCGCGTATTCGGAGGTTGATCTTTCGGTCTCGCCCGATTTCGTCAAACTTGCCGAAGCATACGGAGCGAAAGGTCTGCGTGCTTCGAAGCCCGCAGAACTCGAAGCCGTACTTCGCGAAGGCCTGGAATACGACGGAGTTACGATCATGGACATTGTCGTTTCGAAAGAAGAGAACGTTTTCCCGATCGTGCCGGTTGGCGGTGCTTCGCGAGATATGATCCTGAAATAATGCGTCACACCATTTCCATCATTGTTGCGAACGAAGCCGGCGAACTTTCGCGGATTGTAGGGCTGTTTTCTGCACGCGGGTACAACATCGAGACGATCTCGGTGGGCAAGACGCTGGATCCGCGATGGTCGAAGGCGACCGTGGTAACTCACGGCGACGACACCACGATCGAGCAGATCGTAAAGCAGTGTTCACGGTTAGCTCGGGTGAAAGAGGTTAAGGCCGTTACTACGCTGCCGCACATCGAACGCGAGATGGCGTTGATCGATGTTTCTGTCACGCGCGGCGACGAGCGGCAGGAAGTGATGAGTCTGGTAAATATTTTCCGTGCGAAGGTAGTCGATATTTCGCACGACAAGATGATCCTCGAAATGTCCGGTACGCAGGATAAGGTCGAGACGTTCATCGATATGCTAAAGCCGCTAGCGATCAATGAAGTTACTCGAAGCGGGACGGTCGCGATCACCAGATTGTCCGCGGTCGAAGGTTCAGAGTACGCGCTTCAGCGTGCTGCTTAGTACAAGATAAAGCTTGAACTCTAAACGAAGAGAGAAGAAATCAAATGAAAGTTTTTTACGAGAAAGATGCTGATGCCGAATTGCTGAAGAGCAAGCGCATCGCGGTGATCGGATACGGTTCGCAGGGACATGCTCACGCGAACAATCTGAAGGATTCGGGATGCGACGTGATCGTCGGCCTCCCGCTCGACAGCAAGTCTTGGAAGAAGGCTGAAGAAGCCGGACTCGAAGTGACTTTCACGCGCGAAGCGGCGGAAAAAGCAGACGTGATCATGATGGTCGTGCCGGATGAAAAGGCTCCGACGATCTATCGCAACGAGATCGAACCGGTGTTGACCGAAGGCAAGTATCTCGCGTTCGCTCACGGATTCGGTATCCATTTCAAAAAGATCGAGCCGCCGGCAGGCGTCAATGTTTTCATGGTCGCACCGAAGGGCCCGGGCCATCTCGTCCGCAGCGAATACGCCCGCGGCCGCGGCGTACCGTGCTTGATGGCGGTGCATCAGGATGTGACGGGCGACGCCGGCAAGGTCGGCTTGGCTTATGCATCCGCGATCGGCGGCGGACGCGCCGGGATAATCGAGACGACCTTCAAAGAAGAGACCGAGACGGATCTTTTCGGCGAACAGGCAGTCCTTTGCGGTGGGCTAACATCGCTGATCCAGGCAGGATTCGAGACGCTCACCGAAGCCGGTTATTCGCCCGAGATGGCGTATTTCGAATGCCTCCACGAGATGAAACTGATCGTCGATCTGATGTACGAAGGCGGCATCGAGAATATGCGTTACTCGATCTCGAACACGGCCGAGTACGGAGATCTCACTCGCGGCAGTCGTGTTGTGACTGATGCGACGAAAGCCGAGATGAAGAAGATCCTCGGCGAGATCCAGTCGGGCCAGTTTGCCGACGAATGGATGAGCGAGTGCGACTCCGGGAAGGAAAATTTCACGCGGCTTGAGAATGAAGGCAAGGCGCACCCGATCGAAGAAGTTGGTGCGCGTCTGCGGGCGATGATGCCGTGGCTCGCGCAAGACAGATTAGTGAATACGGCTAAGAACTAAGAGGTGCGGACACGGATGTCCGCGTTCCATTATGAAAGTCTACGATCTGAACAAACTTGATGGCGACGCAGTGAACGATTCGTACAACCGGCAGGCGGTTTATGGCGAATCGGTAAGCGTCGCCCGACTTGAAGTGAAGAAGGGCGAGGTAACTCAGCTGCATTCACACGAAACCGAAGAGGTCGTCTACCTACTCAAAGGTTCGTGGCGGTTTCACCTTCCCGAGGGGGATGTGGTTCTTAGCGACAACCAGATACTGTGCATTCCGGCGGGCGTAGAGCATTCGTCCGAAGTTCTCGAAGACTCTATTGCGGTCGATATTTGCTCCAACATTAGACCCGACTGGCTCTCCGGCCAGGATCGAATTCTCCATACAAATCCAGAACAGTTTCTCTGGGCCGTTTAAGCTCGGAGATCTATGTTTGGAACGCGGAAAAGGGTGGCATAAGCGGTGTCTTCGGGATCCATATTTCCAAATTCACCCACCTAGAACCGGGCGAAAGGACAAGAAAATGCTATCGGTAAGTCATTACGAAGGAGTGAACTTCGCATCGGGCGAAGTTCTGGGTTATCAACCTGAGTTCCAATCGTCGGCGTCCCGGATTATTAGCATTCACGATTTGCGGAGGGCCGCAGCGCTCGGTACGCTCGCGGCGGCGGAACGGCTGCGGGATAACTTCGGCCCGGACAGTCACATCGTGCTAATTCTCTGCGGAGGAAATATCAGGCTCGACGACCTGTTCTCATATCGTAACAATGTCACTTAATCGGATCAGCAGAGCTACGACTGAGGGAATTGAACGAGCGCCGAACCGTGCAATGCTGCGCGCCGTAGGGTTCGAGGACGGAGATTTCCAGAAACCGATCGTCGGGATCGCGAACGCCTATAGCACGATCACGCCGTGCAATTTGAGCCTTGGCGATCTTGCAGATGCGGCGGTAAAGGAAGGCAAACGGATCGGTCTGATGCCTCAGCTCTTCGGTACTATAACGATCAGCGATGGGATCTCGATGGGCACGCCGGGGATGAAGTATTCGCTCATCTCCCGTGAAGTCATCGCCGACTCCATCGAGACGGTCTGCCGCGGCCAGCAGATGGACGGCCTGGTCGCGATCGGCGGTTGCGACAAGAATATGCCGGGAGCGATGATCGCGATCGCGCGCCTTAACATTCCTTCGATCTTTGTCTACGGAGGCACGATCAAGGCCGGGCATCTGAACGGTAAAGACCTGACGGTCGTCAGCGCTTTCGAAGCGGTCGGCGAGTATCTCGCGGGCAATATCAATGAGGAGCAGCTAACTGCCGTTGAGAAACACGCCTGTCCGGGTGCCGGATCGTGTGGCGGAATGTTCACCGCAAACACGATGTCTTCTGCGATCGAGGCAATGGGAATGGCACTTCCTTACTCATCGACGATGGCGGCGGAAGACGCCGAGAAGCGCGAGAACACGATCGAATCCGTCGCCGCACTTGAGGCAGCCGTTCGAAACCAGCTTCTACCGCGGCACATTATGACCCGAAAGGCCTTCGAGAACGCGATCGCCGTCATCATGGCGACGGGCGGCTCGACCAACGCGGTGCTTCATCTGCTCGCAATAGCACATTCCGCAGACGTTTCACTCACCATCGACGATTTCGAAACGATCCGCCGGCGCGTTCCGGTCCTTTGCGATCTCAAACCGTCGGGCAAATACGTCGCGACCGACCTGCACAAGGCCGGCGGCATTCCGCTGGTGATGAAGATGCTGCTGGCTGCGGGCCTGCTCCACGGCGATTGCGTCACGATCACCGGAAAAACGATCGCCGAAAATCTGGCAGGCGTACCTGACGAACCTTCGCCAGATCAGGACGTCGTGCGGCCGTTCGATAAACCGATCTACGCGGAAGGCCATCTCGCGATCCTTCGTGGAAATCTCGCGACAGAGGGTGCGGTCGCAAAAGTCACCGGCATCAAGCAGCGCAAGATAACCGGACCTGCGAAGGTATTCGAATCAGAAGAAGACTGCATGGCCGCGATAATGAAGCGTGAGATCGAAGCCGGCGATGTCATCGTCATCCGCTATGAAGGCCCGAAAGGCGGACCGGGAATGCGCGAGATGCTCGCTCCGACCTCAGCGATCATTGGGCTAGGACTTGGCGATTCCGTGGGCCTGATTACCGATGGAAGATTCTCCGGCGGAACGTACGGAATGGTGGTTGGACACGTCTCTCCGGAAGCAGCGGCGGGCGGAAATATCGCCCTCATGAACGACGGTGACATCGTCACGATCGACGCCGATGAACAGACGCTGAGCGTGGATCTTTCAGATGAAGAACTCGCGAAACGTAGGTTGGACTGGAAACTTCCCGAACGACTCGCGAGCGTTACCGGAGTCGCAGCGAAATACGCCAAACTCGTGTCATCCAGTTCGCTCGGAGCCGTTACGGACTAGTTTCTGCGAGAACGCATACCGATCCCCGTCTTTTCCAATATTCTACTGAACAAAGATATCTTCGAAATGAGTTGAAAAAGAATCTCGTGTCCCCGACCGCTCTTGCGTGCTTGGTATTTGCCGGTCCCGGATGCAAACGTATGCAACGTTCCAGTTGCTGTTTAACGCACTCGAAAAGAATTGATCGAAACGTCACTGCTGACTGATCCAATCAAGGGCAGCCGAAACGACGGTGTCCTTGCCTGCGACGACATCGATTGACCGTAGCCAGACAGGATGGTCAATCGCGAGGTCGCGATGCGTCATGTATTCGTCGGGCTGACCGACGCGGTAGAGGTTCGCTTCGGCTATCTGTCCGAACCATTCCGGACCAAGGTCGAGTTCGGTGCCAAGTGCAGGCTGTGTTTGAAGATTAAAGGCGGAGGCCGTCGGTTTGCCGAATGTTCTCACTAGCGGATGATCTGCAAGCCACAGCGTACTCATATCGCCGGAGCTTGCAGCGGACGGTCCCGTAAGTAGCGCGATCGGGCCGCTAAAAGAGATCTTGTTACGCGAGCGTTTTGGGAAGACATCGAAATCCG
>JAQSDP010000163.1:0-1170 GCA_029945985.1 bacterium
GATGGAAGTAGCCCAAGTGCCGTGCGTCAAATGCGGGGCGAAACTTCGCGAAGGAGCCAAGTTCTGTTCGGAGTGCGGTTCAACCCAGGAAAAACAGAAATGCTCCAACGCCGAATGCGGAGCCGACCTTGCACCCGGAGCTAAGTTCTGCGCCGAATGCGGAACTAAAACCGAAGGCTAGGCCAGTTACTGCTGTGGGTCGTTCAAGGGAGTCTTCGGACTCCCTTTGCCTTTTCACCTTTTACTTTCTACTTTATTCATATGCCTGTACCGCCAGAACTGATCGAAATTCTGCGCTGCCCGAAGTGCAAGTCGACCGTAGAACTGAAGCCTGATAATTCTGCGTTGAAGTGTACTAACGCGGAATGTTCGCTCGTTTACCCGATCAAAGACGATATACCCGTAATGCTGATCGAGGAAGCGACGGTCGAAAAGGCGTGATCGATTGGACACAGGTCCAGCGCGTCCTTGTCATACGGCTGCGCTCTATCGGCGACACCGTGCTTTCAACTCCGTCGCTGCTATCCCTTCGCCGGTTTCTTCCCGACGCACAAATAGACGTATTGCTCGAAGATTGGGTCGCGCCTGTCCTGCAAGGATCGGACCTCGTGGACAAGGTGATCAGAGTTGGGACGGGATCTCTTGCTCGACTCGGAACCGCCGTCCGGCTGCGAGAAGCAAAATACGACGTCGTATTCAACCTCCACGGCGGTACAACTTCGACCTTCTTTACTCGGTTCACCGGTGCTCGACATAGAGTCGGGTACAAGAATTATCAGTACTCATCGTTTTATACCGACCTTCTCACGTCATCCTCAGATTTCTGGGGCGAGGAGAAGACTCATTCGGCGGAACAGCAGTTAGCCCTGCTTGGATTCGCCGGCGTGCCAGTTACCGACCGGCCGCGGAGTTCGCTGGATGTTGATGCAGAGGCGTCGGTGCAGATCAATGGTCTACTTCAATCCCGTGGTATCGGAACCGATAAGTTTGCGCTTATCCATTCTTCTTCGGCGTTCTCGACAAAACAATGGGCACCGGAAAATTACGCTCGTCTAGCCGAATATCTTGCCGCCTGCGGCATCAGGCGCGTCGCGGTGGCTAACAAGGCTGAATCTCAGGTCTTGAACAGAGTGGTTGACGCGTCCCGTGTTCCGGTCGTGACTTTCGACG
>JAQSDP010000163.1:1180-5425 GCA_029945985.1 bacterium
TCTCGTTGCCTCAGATTACCGCTCTCGCGTCAAAGGCCAAGATTTTCATGGGAAACGACTCCGGAATCGCTCATATCGCCGCTGCAGTTGGCACGCCGACTGTAGTGATCTTCGGCTCGTCGAACCGCGATCACTGGCGGCCCTGGACAGACGCTCCGAACGAGATAGTGTACGAGAAGTTCGATTGCCAGCCCTGTGCCGGATACCGATGCGAGGTATACGGCGAGCCGCGATGCATTCAGAACGTCACGGTCGAAAGCGTCATCGCAGCAATTGGGCTTGTAATGAAAAAGACGGAGCCACAGGCCCCGCCTTCGCGAATCATATCTTAGCCTTTTATCGGCTGTTTGAGTTACGGGTATTAGAGTTCCGGTTTGTCGAGGATGAATCGTCGCCGTCGGCCGACACCTTCAACTGATTAGTTACACCCTTCTGACCTTCGATCGTCTTTGCTACACGCTCGGCGCTTGCCTTCTGTGCTGCTGAAGCGACCGTTCCTCTCAGGGTGATCTTGTCGTTCACGACATCAACATTGATCGTCGAATCGCGGAGATCGTCCGCCGCCGCTAAAGCGGCACGGGTCTTGAACCAAAGCCAGCTATCGTTAACGCCTTGGCCGATCGTACTTGAACCTTTATCTTTCTCATAGTCGGCGCGGTTTTTGTCGTAATCATTACGCGATACATTCGCGTTCATGTTCGCATTACGCGCGGCGGGCGTCGCGGTCGCGTTTACCACGATCGCCGTGTTACTGTTCGCATTTCGCACATTGGCGTTGGTGTTGACCGTCGCCGTCGAATCGCAGGCGCCGATCGAAAAAGCCGAAACGAAAACTGCTAATCCGTAGCCAATCAATCCTTTAATAGTCATATCGAGTCTCCTGTCGTTCTCAAAGTTTCAGTGTAGGGATTTCCTACATAAATTTCGTATCCAGCATTCCTTTGGCAAAGTTCGTTCCAAACCGCGCTATTACAGGCGTTTTCTTGACACTGCCGCGCCAAAACACTAGTATTTATAGTTTCGACTCTAGCAGCCGAAGTGTGTCTATATGTTCGAATCGCTTTCCGATAAGCTCAAGAAAACGCTGAAGAATCTGCGCGGCCAGGGCAAGTTGACTCCTGAACACGTGGATGCGGCGCTTCGCGAGATTCGGATGGCTCTGCTCGAAGCTGACGTTAACTACAAGGTTGCGAAAGACTTTGTCGATTCGGTACGGGCGAAGGCTGAGGGTCAGGAAGTTTGGCAGGGGCTGAACCCCCACGAACAGGTCGTAAAGATCGTCTATGACGAGCTTGTCGAACTGATGGGCGGCACGTCGTCGCGGCTTGTTTTTACGAAGCAGATCCCGAACGTCGTAATGATCGTCGGCCTGCAGGGATCGGGTAAGACCACCTCGACGGGTAAGATCTCACGCTGGCTTCGCGACAACCAGGAGCGCAAACCGCTGCTAGTTTCGGTTGACGTTTATCGCCCCGCCGCTCGCGAACAGCTTCGCGTTGTGGGCGGTGCTGTCGGTGTTGCTGTCTATCAGGACAAAGAAACTAACGATCCGCTGACTCTCGTGCGTGGTGCGATGAAGCACGCCCAGGATATGGGCTTTGATACGCTCATGATCGATACGGCGGGCCGCCTTCACATCGATGACGACCTGATGGTCGAGCTCGAGCAGATCAAGGCGGAGACCAAGCCGATCGAAGTTCTATTCGTGGCGGACGCAATGACCGGCCAGGACGCGGTCAACTCGGCAGAAATATTTCATAAGCGTGTCGGCGTCACCGGCGTCGTGCTCACCAAGATGGACGGCGATGCGCGCGGCGGTGCGGCATTGTCCATCCGGCAGGTCATCGGCCAGCCAGTCAAGTTTGTAGGCGTCGGCGAAAAGTACGACGCGATCGAGCCGTTCTATCCCGATCGCATCTCGCAGCGGATCCTTGGCATGGGCGACGTGCTCACGCTCATCGAGGAAGTTCAGGGCAAGATCGACGAGAAGGATGCTCAGGCACAGCTTGAGAAACTTACAAAGAATCAGTTCACGCTCGAAGATTTCCGCGCGCAGTTAGGACAGTTCAAAAAGCTCGGCTCAATGTCGAAGCTCATGAAGATGTTGCCGGAACAGATGACCGGCGGTATGCAGCTTTCGGATGAGCAGTCGGCTGAAGTCGACGTTCAGATGAAGCGGACCGAAGCCATCATCGATTCGATGACGAAGGCCGAGAGGAACGACCACAAGATCCTTGACGCGAGCCGTAAAACCCGCGTCGCGGGCGGGTCAGGAACTACCATTGCCGAGGTCAATCAGCTTCTGCGCCAATACGAACAGATGCGCAAGATGATGGCGCAGATGAACAAGGGCGGTTTACTCGCGGGATTGGGTAAAAAAATGATGGGCGGCCTTGCGGGCGGCTTGGGCGGAATGCTCGGCGGCGGAATGCACGGAATGGGCGGCATGCCAGGAATGTTAGGAAACGGCGGAGCCGATGAAGAAGGCCCAGCCAAATCCGGAAAGAAGAAGAAACGACACAAAAAGAGAAAGTAGAATATGTTAGCAATTAGCTTGATGAGAATGGGCGCGAAGGGCAAACCTTATTACCGCGTCGTAGTTAAAGAAAAACGATCAAAGCGCGACGGTGCTTACCTGGAGAACCTCGGAACCTATAACCCGATGACGGACCCGTCAGAGGTCAACCTGAAGCACGACCGCATCCAGTATTGGGTCGGTGTCGGTGCTCAGCCGACTGAGACAGTCAAGAGCTTGATCAAGAATAATCCGGCCGTGACGGCGGAATAGTGACGGAAGCAATCGAAAGGATCGTGAAAGGTATCGTCGGTTCACCGGATCTTGCGGAAGTATACGAGATCGGTGACGGGAAGAACGTGCGCTTTGAGGTGCGCGTCGCTCCTGACGATTACGGCCGTCTGATCGGCCGCGAAGGCCGCACGATCAAGGCGATCCGCAGTTTGCTCTTTTACGCGGGCCAGAAGCACGGAAAGCGCTATCACCTCGACCTGATCGAAGATTAGCCTTGGACGAACTTGTTGCAATCGCAAGGATCGCTAGGCCTCGCGGCGTTCGCGGTGAACTCGTAGCGGAGGTTCTCACCGATTTTCCGGAGCGATTTGACGGCTTGAAGGATGCGACCGCGGTGCTTCCTGACGGCAGCCGACGCGAATTGAAGATTGAGAACGTCTGGTTTCAGAACGACAGGATCGTGATTAAGTTCGCGGGCGTTGATTCGATCGAGGCGGGTGAAGAATTACGCGACGCCGACATATGCGTTCCCGAATCGGACGCGGTCGAGTTGGGAGAAGGTGAGTTCTTTGATTGGCAGCTTGAGGGCTGCACCGCGGTGACGGTCGATAGCGCTACGCTCGGAATGGTTAAAGAATTGTTGCGAACCGGCGGTACCGAGGTTTTGGTGATCGAGGGCGAAAGAGAATATCTCGTCCCGTTTGCCGAATCGATTTGCATTGAGGTCGATATTGAGAATAAGAGGATCGTTATCGATCCGCCGGAAGGCTTATTGGAGTTTTAGGTGAAGATTGATGTTCTGACAATTTTCCCTGAGTTTTTCGGAAAGGTCTTTGATTTTGGAATAATTCGCCGGGCAAGACTTGCCGGGATAGTGGAGATAAGCGTCCACGACATCCGTGAGTTTGCGACCGACAAGCACAAGATGACCGACGACCGGCCGTTCGGAGGCGGCGACGGGATGGTGATGAAGGCGGAACCGATCTTCCTCGCTATCGAGCAGCTTGTTGGGACGTGGAAGCGCGACGAGTATCCGGTTGGTACGCGAGTCGTGATGCTCTCGCCGCAAGGGCGTCCGCTGAAGCAGTCTGTCGCGAAAGAGTTTGCTGACGACGCGACGCACGTCGTGCTTATCTGCGGACGATACGAAGGAATCGATGAACGGGTGAACGAGACGCTCGTTACCGATGAGATATCGATCGGCGATTACGTGCTTTCAGGCGGCGAACCGGCGGCGATAGTTTTGACGGACGCGATCGTCCGGCTTTTGCCTGAAGCCTTGGGCAGTGACACCTCGGCGGAGAACGATTCGTTTTCGAATGGATTGCTTGATTGCCCGCATTACACGCGGCCGGCAGAGTTTCGAGGGATGACAGTCCCGGAAGTTTTATTGAACGGCAACCATGCCGAGATCGAAAAATGGCGCTACGAAAAGGCGCTTGAAAAAACGAGAAAGAATAGACCAGACCTTTTGACAGGAGAATACGGTGATATGT
>JAQSDP010000164.1 GCA_029945985.1 bacterium
TATCAAGTATTTATCGGAAACTACGTCGCAATGCTTGGGTTGGTAGTTGCCGTCGGGTTGTTATGGAAGAACAAATTGGGCCAGGGGCGGACGAGTGTGCAGATCATTTGCTCTGCGGCGATGCTGCTGGCGGTCTTCTGGGGGTTCGTCGAGTGTCACTACACCGTGCGTGTTTTGGATGAGGCTAACGTTGATCGTGATAAGGCTCTGCCGGTCGCGATCCGTTTGGAGGAACTTGCCGCGAGCGAACCCGATCCGCACCGGTCGACCGTGCTGTCATATGATTGGCTGTTCGCCGATGATATGCCGACCGTCGCGCCTCAGAACATCCTGTGGGCACGGCATCAGCATGTGTTTGCGGGGCTCACCTGGGAAGAGAGCAAGGAGCGGTATTATCAACAGCTCTACTACCAAGGTGTCGACGAGAAGGGGCTCGATCGCTTGCTGAAGAACGACTTCGTGTCCCAGATCGCACTCTTCGGATGGGGACGGCACACCGACCGACTGACGGCGGAATCGAAGCCGCTAACCTACGGCGAGATCGCGGAAGAGGTCGAGCGCTACCGACTTTATCGTGCCGGATTCGGTAAAGAGAGGGCTTCGAATCCGCTGATCCGTTATGTGGTCGTTCCAAATTGGGACCGGTTCGACCTATCAAACCTCGAGAATTTTTACGACCTGGATGAAGGAGAAGCCGTCGGGAATCACACGATTTTTAAGGCACGACTGAAATAAAAAAGCCGCCTGATCGACAGGCGGCCCAAATAGAATTGCTATCCGAGTAATGCTTTTAAGCGGCTAGAAGGTCGTTCGAAGTCTCCGCAAAAACGCGGCGACCGTTTATCGCATCGTCAATGATCTCACGGACTGCCGAAGCGTCCGGATTCACGTCCATACGGACACATGCCCGCAGATGTCTAATGATCCCTTCAGTAGCGATCTCCATGGTGTCGCCCGTTAACTTGGCGTAACGGCGAGCCTGGATATGATCGATTTGCAGAATGCGCTCCTGCAAAGTCATTGGTTTAGCTGCTGCCACTCTGTTCTCTCCTTTTCCGTTATGTTCTAAGCCCCTTGTATAAAAATCCAGATTCTGCATAGTAACAATATATTGTGGTCTTGTAAACACTTTTCCACCACATCTATTAGATGTTGTGTTTCACGTGGATGTTGCTGTGAATTATTGTGCCCCGAAACGCGTGCCTAATCTGTAATGAAACTGTAACAAATCATAAGCGGAAAGTCACCATTTTTTTTAGCCTATAGCCGTTATTTCTTCGGCGCAAAAACGAAAAACCGCCGAAAAGATGTTCGGCGGTCTTCGTTTGAGAATTATTAGCGAACTATTTCGTGCTGATCGAGTCTTTCATCGCCTTACCGAGGCTGAACTTAACCGTTGTTTTTGCCGGGATCTTGATCACGGCACCGGTCGCGGGATTGCGGCCCTCACGAGCTTTACGATTGGTCTTCTTGAGCTTTCCGAATCCGGGAACAGTGAATTCGCCATTCTTCTTCACTTCGCTCACTGCCATCGCGGCGAGAGCATCCATTAAGCCTTTCACTTCGGTCTTCTTGAGTGCTGTGGTGTCCGAGAGAGCGGCGATGATCTGGGTCTGAGTCAAACGAGCCATAGTTTAGTAACCTCCAAGGTTGTTTAAATAGAAAATATTTTGAGTCGAACGTTTTGCCTGAAAGATCGGAAAAAACTGATTTGCGGGCAAAGGGTTTAAGCCAGCCTGTTGGTCGGGGCGGCAAGATTCGAACTTGCGGCCTCACGGTCCCAAACCGTGCGCACTACCAGGCTGTGCTACGCCCCGTTTTCATTAAGGAATTTACAGGCCAAAAATGGATTGGTCAAGTCAAACGCCCGTAAAATCTGACATTTTGCGAATAAACTCAAATGAGGCTTTCCCGCGATGGCTCAAAAGGCGCTTCTCATCGTCCGACATTTCGCCGAACGTGCGGTTGAAACCGTCTGGTTGGAAGATGGGATCGTACCCGAATCCATTGCTGCCGCGAGGCGAGCCGGTGATGGATCCGCGGCAGACGCCTTCGGCGGTTAATCGGATCTTGCCAGATGGATCGGCAAGCGCAATGACCGAAATGAACTGAGCGCCGCGCTGGTCGTCAGCCGCTTCAACTAACTCATCAAGCATAAGCCGCATCTTCTCAGCGTACGGCGTTTCGGCCCCGCCATATCGCGCGGAGAGAACCCCGGGCCGGCCGTTCAGAATATCTATCTCAAGGCCTGAGTCGTCTGCGATCGACCATTCGCCTGTCTGCAATGCGTAGTGTGTTGCCTTCAGCTCAGCATTGGCGGCGAAGGTCATGCCGGTTTCTTCGGGTTGAGGGATGTGAGGATATTCGCTGACCGTGACGAGGGCGATCTGCATAGGCCGCAGCAGGAACTCAAATTCACGTACCTTTCCGTTGTTTCCGGACGCGATTAGAACACGCTGGGGGACAAGAATTTCATTCATAAATATGGTACTAATGCGAGAATTTTGTTGCCATTCCCCCCGGTTAACGTTATAAATTATATAGGCTTATCTGCCCAAAAGCCCCCGCCGCACTAATTCCGCAAGAGGCCTTCAACATTGGACACGTATACATCCATCTCTACTTTAGATTCACCGATCCTAGTTTCGACAGACTCCATTCAGCCGGACTCCGACCTCAGTATGCCTGTCGTCAATGCTGAAGAGTTGGCGTTTGAGATCGGGGCCTGGCTATCCGGCATCCGCTCTTTTGCCGTGACTTGTCAGCCGACGTTCTCCGGGGAAAGCCGCAACGCCGTTCCCGATCTGCGACGTGAGTTTTGGATCTTGACGCTCGCGTTAATGCAGTTATCTCGATTGACCATCCGTTTACAGAATGTCGGCGACGATCCGATCCTTGGCGAACTACGGCTGACGCGGCGGCAGATCGACGCGTTTTCTTCGATCGTCAGGGATGGTGTGATCCTTGTTGATTCGCACGCGAAAGCGGCGTCGGTTTCAATAAGCGAATGGCAGGCGTTCGTTTCTTCCTTTGTGACCCGGCTCGAGAGCGATGAGGTCGATTGCAAACTGCGGCGGTATTCGAGGGAGGGTGCTTACCGAGCCCTTCCCGCAAACCTCCGGGAGCTGTTTGAACGAACGGATATCGAACTCTCCGATCGTGTCGATTATCTTGATGTGGTTCCGCGTGTCGCGGCGGCGCTTCGATATCTGGGTGTAGTCGAGAGAATGATGCGAGCCGACGAGCCGCTCAAGCCTGCCCTTCTGATCCTTGCTGCGGTGCACGATCAGGCCCGCGGCATGATCGATCACATAAACTTGCGCCTTGCTCGAAACCCGAATGAGGAAGCGACGCTCTTCAATTCTCTCGACAGCGCTTCGTACGGAGCTTCCCTGGAACTCAAGAAAGTGTTTCAGCAGGAGCTTCGCGGGATAGTCGGTGTACTTCCGCCAACGTCAGTGTTCGCCAGGACCGAGACGGCTTACTCGCTGCTCTTGGACAGCTTTCAACAGATCCTGCTCGATCTCGCCCGAACGATCGATCCGGCAGCTACACTCTTCGACTTCTTTCCGCGATTCCAGATCAAGCTTGATCAGTCGCTGATACTTCGCGATCATCTTTGGGCGATCTTGAAGGCCGTCAAGGCGGCCGAAGAATCGCCGGTAAAGGAAAAGGTCAGCTTTCTCAAACAGGAACTCGCAGACTTTGTGACGATCACGATCAGGTTCCTGCACTATAAGGACGAAGAGACGTTTGAACGGTTCAATGAGGAAGTCCACGCGGCACTCGATAAAAAAGACCTAGTGCCGGTCCTGCATCGGTTTGGAGCGTACCTAGAAACGCTTTTTGGCCAGGTCCGTATGCGCAGCGTGCTTGCGGATCATCCTTTCCAACACGCCGATTAGCTACTGCGAACGCAGCGTCTGAAGCGGCTTTCGAAACAGAACGTCGAAACTTGCGGCTGCTCCGACCAGCATTACGATCGCGGCCGTCGCCGCTACGCCGACGATGGTCAGAAGCGGCTCGAATTCCCACGAAATATTCATCACGAATCTGCTCACTGTCCAGGACAGCAAGACCGCAAACCCTGAGCCGATAATCCCCGAGAGCAATCCGAGAATTCCGTACTCGGCGAACAGGATCGCGGCCAGTGTGGTGCGCTTTGCGCCGAGAGTTTTAAGCACCGCGTTCTCGTATATCCTCTGTGATTTGGTCAGTGCGACGGAGCCGATCAATATCAGAATGCCGCTCAAGATCACGAAACTTCCTACGAAGGATATAGCCAGGACGAAGTTGTTTACAAGCCTTTGAACGGTCGCCACGATATCAGCGACGTCGAAGATCTGAACATTTGGATACGCCGCTATGACATCCCGTTGAAGTCGCTGCCGGTCGGTCGCGGACATTCGGCTAAGAACGGTCGCTGCGAAACTCTGAGGAGCCGATTCGAGAACACCCGGCCGGAACACGAAGACGAACGCCGTCCGTGTGTTGCGAAGATCCAGCTTTCGGATATTCGCAACGCGCGCCGAGATCTTACGGCCTGAGATGTCGAACGTGATGGAGTCGCCGGGCACCACTTTCAATCGTTCTGCCATATCCTCCTCGACCGAAACCTCGGCCACGCCATCGGTCGACGTCCACCACCCTCCGGCGATCACGGATTCGTTGTCGTCGAGTTTGTCGCGATAAGTCACCGCGAACTCGCGCCCGATCTGGCCTTGCTGTTGCCGCACTTCGCGTTGCTGAAAGTCGATCGGTTGGCCGTTGATGTAGGCGATGCGGGCCCGGACGGTTGGGGTCTGTTGCGGTTCCTCATTAACCCGGCCTGCGATCAGTCCGACGAGAGGTTCGATCTGACTCTTTTGAATATCGACAAAGAATAAGCTAGGCAGCCGCTGGTTGTTTGTAAAGTCGAACTCACGAAGCAGGTTCGCCTGAAGCGACTGGACGGTCAGGACGACGAAGGCTCCGAGGCCGACGGCGAGCAGGATGATCCGGGTTTGATTGCCGGGGCGATGCAGGGAATTAATTGCCTGCGAGATCGCGAACGGGCCGATCGAACGGAGACGCCGCAGGACGCGCGTAAGCACGATCGCGGAGATATAGAGAACTGCGGACGTGGCCGCGAGGCCGCCCAGGAAAAGAACGCCAACGCGGATCGAGCCCGCCTGCCACACCGCGAGAGCGAGAAGGCCGGAGATGGACAAGGCGCCGAGAAGCCATTTGATCGGGTCGAGGCGGCGTAGGCTGACGTTGTTCTCGTCACGCAGAAGCAGCCGAGGCTTGATGTTGCGCACCTGCAGAAGGGGCAAGGCGGAGAAGATCATCGAAATAAGTACGCCTAGGATAACGCCCTGCACCGCAGTCGAGACGCCGACTGCGTAAGACATA
>JAQSDP010000165.1 GCA_029945985.1 bacterium
TATGTTGTACCAGACGTTGAACCGTCTAGTGAGAGCGGGCTGATGGACGTCTCGGTGCATCCGAATTTTGCTTCGAATTGGTTCGTTTATCTCGCCTATGCGTACCGCTCGGACGGCAAGCAGGTGAAGGTTGTTCGCTACAAGTATACGGACGGTACGCTTACAGAGCCGGCCAATATCATCGAAGGAATTCCCGGAGGACCGAATCATGCCGGAACCCGAGCGCGATTCGGTCCGGACGGCAAACTCTATGTCACGACCGGCGACTCGACGGACTGGAATCTCGCGCAAAACAACAATTCGCTCGCGGGCAAAACGCTGCGACTGAACGACGACGGTACTGTGCCAAAGGATAATCCATTTGTCGGCAGGGAAGGCTATCGCCCCGAGCTCTGGTCGACGGGCCATCGCAATGCTCAGGGACTCGCATGGCAGCCGGGAACCGATCTGATGTTTCAAACCGAGCACGGCCCGAGCCAGTTCGAAGGACGCGGCGGCGGGGCGGATGAAGTGAACATTGTTGAAGCCGGAAAGAACTACGGCTGGCCTACGATCTATGGAAAGACGACTCAAGCAGGCCTCGAAGCTCCGCTGCTCGAATATTCACCGGCATGCGCTCCGGCAAGCGGCGCTTTCTACAACGGCGATAAGCTGGCTCAATTCAAGGGCAATTTCTTTCTCGGCTGCCTGAGAGGTGCGAAGATCATCCGCGTCGTACTGGACGGCCGAAAGGTCGTAACCCAGGAAGATCTGCTCGCCGGCAACCTCGGCCGCATCCGCGAGGTCGCCGACGGCCCCGACGGCTTTCTATACTTCTCAACCTCCAACCGCGACGGCCGCGGCTCACCGGCGGCGGATGACGACCGGATCATTCGGATCGTGCCCGTACAATAATCCGTATGATTGCAAGTACCTTTAGATTAGCAGTATTTCTCGCCGTGATGGCGGTCGTAGGCTTGGGCCAATCCGAGGCGAGACGTTTTACGGTTCGCGGAACCCTCGGCGATCTCGAGGGACGAGTTGTTCCAGCAATGCCGGTGTCCGCATCTTTGCTAAATGGTTCAGACGCAAAGATAGTGGCGACCGACATAAATGGTGACTTCAGCTTCGAATTGGAGTCGGGCGATTACATCCTCGGCCTACCTGAGATGAAGGCCGGTGATTTCAAGGTCTTCCTTCGGCTAACTGAAACCGGACCGAATCCCGACCGACTAACCTTCAAGACCGATCTTGGTGAGCTTTGTAGTACCGCGAAGTATCCGTCTGTCCTAAAGCGTGGAATACCGCCTGTCTACCCAGCAGCTGCTCGCGCCGTCGGCGCTACTGGAACCGTACTTGTTCAGGTAGATGTAGGAGACGATGGGAAGGTGAAGACTGCAAAAGCCGTCTCGGGACATCCGCTTCTCCGATTTGCTTCGGAAAGGTCCGCAGCCCAGTACGAATTTTCGCCTCCGGATCCCGGGAACGAAACTCGACTAATGTTCCTGTTTATCTATCTTAGGGACTGGATTGAGCCGAAAGATATTGAAAGATACGATTGCCCATTTCGAATTGTTGTTTCGTCCCGGCCTCCGATCGTAAATGCAACCTAACAGCTCTTCGTTCTGTGCGGACTATTCCGCCTCCAACGTCTTCTTCGCCTCGGCGAGTTCGATCTTATGCTGTTCGGTGACGGTCGGATAGTGCAGATCCATCGATTCGAGCTTCTTCACGATGATCTCCGAAACCGCCAGCCGCGTGAACCATTTCTTGTCGGCGGGGATGATGTACCACGGGGCGTTCGCTGTCGATGTCGCTGAAAGAGCTTCCGTATAGGCCTTCATATACTCATCCCAGTGGCCGCGTTCCTTGACGTCGCCCATCGAGAATTTCCAGTTCTTCTCGGGCTCATTGATGCGGTCGAGGAAACGTCGCTTCTGCTCCTCCTTTGACACGTTCAGAAAAAATTTCAGAATGTGAGTGCCGTTTTCGGTGAGGTGCTGCTCCCAGTCCCGTATGTGCTCGAATCGCTTTTTCCAGATATTCTTGTCGTTTTTCACCTCAACCGGAAGCTGCGAACCTTGAAGGATCTCTGAGTGCACGCGAACGACCAAAACCTCTTCGTAGTGAGAGCGGTTAAAGACGCCGATCTTCCCGCGTTCCGGCAGCGCCTTCTGACATCGCCATAGATAATCGTGATCGCGATCCTCGCTCGACGGCTGCTTGAACGATACAACGTGACAGCCCTGCGGATTCACCCCGCTCATCACGTGTTCGATCGCACCGTCCTTACCGGCTGCGTCCATTGCCTGAAAGACGATCAGAAGCGAATATGCATCGTGCGCGTAAAACACATCCTGTAGCTCACGCAGCCGTTTCACATTCGCCTGCAGGTCTTTCACGGCTGCGTCCTTGTCGGTATAATCGCCCGTGAGATCTGTCGCGTGCTTTGTCAGATCGAGCTTGGAGCCTTCTTTTACCAGGAACTTTTCGGTATTCATAAATTAGCCACGAATTACACGAATAACACGAATTCAATGAAAGCACTATTGATCGGGCTCGTCCTTTTTTCGACTTTGTCTATCGGAGCTCAAAGCCGATTAGTTTCGCAGCGGATCACGCTGAAGAACGGCAAGACGCTCTCGCTCAGCATCCCGGACGGTTACGAGATCATTCCAGCGGCCGAAGGATTAAAGCGAGTTCGCTTTTTCGCAAAGGCCCCGGACGGTCGGTTGTTCGTTACGGATATGTACAACCTGACGGACAACAAACGCGGCGTGATCTACATTCTTGACGGATGGAATGAGGGTAGCGGAAAGTTCGCGAAAGTGACTCCGTACTTGACCGCCCTGCACAATCCGAACAGCGTGCAGTTTTATCGCGACCCGAGCGGGCAAAACTGGATCTACATCGCAGAGACAGGGAAGCTGACACGCCGTAAATTCACGAGCGGCGAAGAAAAGCCGTCAGACCAGAATCCGCAAACCATCGCGACATTCCCTGACTATGGCCTTAGTTACAAGTATGGCGGCTGGCATCTGACGCGAACGATCGCGTTCTCGCCCACGGGAAAGTTGTATGTATCGGTCGGTTCCAGCTGCAACTCTTGCGAAGAAAAAGAGAAGGTCCGGGCGACAGTTCTTGAGATGGATCCGGACGGGAAGAAATCGCGAGTATTCGCGCGCGGTCTGCGAAACGCAGTTTCAGTAAAGTGGCTGAATAACGTTCTCTGGGCGACGAATCAGGGCTCGGACCATCTTGGAACGAGCCGGCCCGACGAGACCTTTTACGCGTTGCAGGCAGACGCCGATTACGGCTGGCCGTATTGCCATTCATCGGTCGGCCGCATCTTCGCCGACCCAAAGATCAAACGCCGATCGGGCTGCGCAAATGTCACACGTCCCGATCTATTCTTCCCAGCACGCAGTTCGGCGCTCGGCTTCGATTTCTTCGATGAAAGCACAGACTCGGCCTTTCGCGATTCGTTCCTTGTCTCTCTCCACGGTTCGACCAACAAAGCCATCGCCCACGGATACAAGATAGTCTCAATTCAAAAAGGCCGCCCATCCCGCGACATCATCACCGGCTTCCTCCAACGCGGCAAAGTCGTCGGCCGCCCCTGCGATATTCTTAAACTCGGCCCTGACTCATTCCTCTTTACCGACGATCACAGCGGGGTGATCTATCTTGTCCGACGGAAGACCTAAAATTTGAGCGCGAATTACGCGAATCGCCGCGAATGAGAATTATTCTGAAAGCCATTCGCGTAATTCGCGTTAAAATCTTCCTGCTAGACTATTCGAAATGAATATTGGAATCACGGTTTATCCGACTTACGGCGGCAGCGGCATCGTCGGGTCGGAGCTCGGGCGGGAGCTGGCGGAACGCGGGCATAACGTCCATTTCATCTCGTCCGTACTGCCGACGCGTGTAACGGAGCTGAACGAGCGCGTGCAATTCCACGAGGTCGAAATGATGACCTATCCTCTGTTCGAACATCAGCCGTACGACCTCGCACTCGCGACGAAAATGGGCAGCGTCGCCCGGGCGGAAAAGCTCGATCTTTTTCACGTTCATTACGCGATCCCGCATTCGATCAGCGGCATCCTGGCTCGCGAATCGATCAAGGATAAACGTTACGTTCCGGTGATCACGACGCTGCATGGAACCGACATCACGCTCGTCGGAGCAGACCGCTCATATCTGCCGATCACGCGCTACGCCCTGCAGCAATCCGACGGTGTAACGGCGGTTTCGAAATTCCTCAAAAAAGCTACTATCGAGACCTTCGACTTCGACGAGATCGAGGTGATCCCAAATTTCATCTGCCCGAAGCACTACGTGAAATTGCCGGACAGCCCTCTCCGCAGTGAACTCGCTCCGAACGGCGAACTCCTGCTCGTCCACGTCTCGAACTTCCGTCCGGTCAAGCGTGCGATCGATTGCGTCGAGATCTTTGCGAAGGTGAAGATGGAGTTTCCAAACGTCCGCCTCGTAATGGTCGGCGATGGCCCGGAACGAGCCGCGGTTAAACATCGCGCCGCCTTGCTCGGTGTCGACGGCGACACGATGTTCGTCGGTAAGAAGGCAAACATCGCCGCCTATCTCGGCGTGTCCGACATCTTCCTCCTCCCCTCAGAACTCGAATCCTTCGGCCTCGCCGCGCTCGAAGCCGCCGCCTGCGAACTCCCGGTCATCGCCACGCGCATCGGCGGCATCCCCGAAGTCGTCAACGACGGCGAAAGCGGATATTTGAGCGAAGTCGGTGACATAGAAAAGATGTCCGCCGATACGCTGAAACTTCTTAAGAACGACGATCAACGCGTTGCCTTCGGCCGACGCGGCCGCGAACTCTCGGTCCAGCGTTACTCCACGCGAGCCATCATTCCTCAGTACATTTCTTTTTACGAGAAGGTTCTGGCAAAAACCGCAGACGAACGCCGATAAGCACTGATCAGGAGAAATCGATTCCATCCGTGTTCATCCGCGTCGATCTGCGGTTAAAATATTCCTAGATGCTCAGAAGATACATGCACAAGCGGGAACGGCACTTTGCGTTGATGAACGACAATCGCGTGGTGCAGCCGTTCGGCCTTGGGCCGGAGTTCGTTGTCGATCATGTCAATGGCGACGATCCGCGCACGGTCGTTGCAGAGTGGGCGGTTGCGAACAGCGATGAGCATTTCGCCGCTCCTGAAGGGCTGAACTTCACGCTCGACAAACGTCTTTATCCCTCGGCTGCATCGTTAAGCGCCGCCGAGCTCAAAAAGCCCGTTAAGCAAACAGAAGTCGAGGTCTTATCGTGGCAAAGCGCACTTGGAACGACCTCAGCCGAGAACAACACCGCGATCGCTACCTATTTTCCTCAGGGAGATAAACGAGCGGCCGTCATCATTC
>JAQSDP010000166.1 GCA_029945985.1 bacterium
CGCATCGATGGGGAATCGGGAGGACACGATCACGGCGGACCGTTCCAAGGAAACCATCGTTTTCAAGGCCTTAAACGAACATCGCGAAACGCTGGACGCCGCCGCGAGCGGCCTTGCGGACGAGATAGCCCGAACAGCCGATGTCATTATTGAGACTTTCAGATCTGGCAATAAGATCCTGGTGTGCGGAAATGGCGGGAGTGCGGCTGATGCTCAGCACCTAGCGGCTGAGTTTGTTGGGCGTTATCAAACTGAGAGACGATCTCTACCCGCAATTGCACTTACAACGGACACTTCAGCTCTGACTGCGATTGGAAACGATTACGGATTTGAACGGGTCTTTGCGCGGCAGGTAGAAGGTTTGGCAGTCGCCGGCGATTGCCTGATCGCGATCAGCACCAGCGGAAATTCACCGAATGTGATCGCAGGGGTTATGGAAGCCCGCCGAAAGGGGTGCAAGATCATTGGGCTGTCGGGCGCTCAAGGTAAAAAGCTGGCATCGCTGTCAGATGCGAGTATTCTGATTCCTTCCGCAAAGACGGCTAGGATTCAGGAGCTTCACATCACGGTCGCGCATATCTGGTGCGAGCTGGTGGACGAGGCGTTTTCCGGTGTCGAATAATGGATATCAGCGGTTTTAAGAGAACCAGAGTTCTTGTCCTCGGCGACGTAATGCTGGACCGTTATTGGTGGGGCAGCGTTACAAGGATCTCACCCGAAGCGCCCGTTCCAATAGTTCGCCTCGAGCGCGAAACTTTGCGACCCGGCGGAGCGGCTAACGTCGCGGCGAATGCCTCCGCTCTGGGCTCGACTGTGGAACTGATCGGAGTCGTTGGACGCGACTCGGACGCGTCGGCGCTCGAAAGAATATCAGAGGGCTGCGGGCTTACGTCTCAACATCTGATCGCTTCAGACACTCGCGGAACGATCGTGAAGACCCGTGTTGTTGCTCACGGTCAGCACGTTATTCGACTCGATTCGGAAGATGCTCGAGAAAGTTCGGAAGAGGAAGCGCATGGGCTGGTCAGTAAGCTAAAAAGCCGAATAGAGGAATCCGATGTATTGATCCTTTCCGACTACGGAAAGGGAGTTCTCACACAAGCGATCGTCACTGAGGCAGTATCGCTCTCAAAGGAAGCGGGCATTCCCGTGCTCGCCGATCCCAAGGGAAAGCACTTCGAAAAGTACATGGGAGCGACCGTTCTGACTCCCAACCGACGAGAGGCCGCCGAGGCTTGTAAGCTCGAAGAAAATCAGGCGGATCTGGTGCAGACTGCGGGTAACCGACTGCTTCAGGATCTTTCGCTCGAGAATGTGCTGATCACCGAGAGTGAGAATGGAATGACTCTTTTCCGTCAGAACGGCGAGGATGTCCACTTTGACACTACTGCTCGAGAGGTCTTCGACGTGACCGGTGCTGGCGATACTGTCATCGCAACGTTAGCAGTCGCATTAGCCGCGGGAATGAGCATGGTCGACGCAGCGTTGTTGGCAAACACTGCTGCCGGCCTGAGCGTCCAGCATATCGGCACGGCTGCCGTGAGCTATCAGGAACTAAGAGAAGAATTAGACCTTTTTGATGCCGGAAAATCGCGATAGCGCTAATGAGTATTTCTGTTAACTTCATTGAGCGTCGCGAAGGTGATTCACCGAGTATAGAGCGCGTGTTTCGGGCGGTCGCAACAAAGCTCGAAGCCTTAGGGATCCGCTCGACCTTTACAAAGGCTTCGTTCGGGAATGGAATTATCTCTACGGTTCTCAACCTACTCGCCTTTCGTCCCGAACAAGCCGACGTTATCCACATCACCGGGCACATTAACTATATGGGCATGGTTTTGTCGAGAGATAAGACTGTACTGACGATTCACGACGTCACCATCCTTGACCATCGAAAAGGACTTCGCCGAGCCCTTATTGAGCGGCTCTATTTCAGATGGCCGACCCGACGACTTAGATATGTGACGGCCATCTCTCAACAAACTAAAGAACGACTTTTGGGGCTCCCCGGGCTATCGGATCAGAATATACGAGTTATTGAAAATCCATTACTCGTATCCTTGTCGGTCCCCCCGCGGACAAAGGTCTTCGACGCTGCGAAACCGACAATTCTTCAGTTGGGGACGGCCCCAAACAAGAACCTTGAGAGGTTGATCCGGGCAATTGCTGGCATTCCGTGCCGCCTCAGGATCATAGGGAATCTTTCGCCCGCCCTCATCATGCTTCTGGAAGAACTAAATATCGACTACACCAATGCCAAATCGCTTTCAGATGCCGATGTCGAATTAGCCTACGAGAGTGCCGATATCGTGACACTTTGCTCAACAGACGAGGGATTTGGCCTCCCGATCATCGAGGCTCAGGCAAAGGGGGTTGTTGTGGTGACATCCGATCGTTCCCCGATGAAAGACGTCGCCGCCGGAGGAGCATATTTGGTGGACCCGGAGAACGTTGAGGCAATACGCGCCGGTATACTTGCGGTCATAGCGGATAGCCCACTTCGTGAGGATCTCGTGCGTCGAGGTCGAGAAAATGTTAGCCGTTTCGACCCGGCAAGGATCGCTGACCAGTATAGATCGCTTTATGAGGAGGTAGTTGTAAACCAGATAATATGAGCCAGACTCGCATCCTTATTCTCGGAGGAACCGGAATGCTTGGGCACAAATTGGTCCAGCGGTTCCAGACGTCTTTCGATACCTTTTGTACGATTCGGAAAGGCTTTTCGACGGTTGCTCCGCTCGGAATATTCGAGCGTGAACAGGTCTTTGAAAATGTAGACGTAGAGGACTTTGAATCGGTCAAGAAAATCATCGATCAGCTTAAGCCAGACGTCGTAGTAAATGCGGTGGGTATCATTAAGCAGATCGCCGAATCTAACAACGTCGTCCAAACCCTTAGGGTCAATTCTATTTTCCCTAACCTGCTCGCGGAACTCGCAAAGGAATTGGACTTTAGGTTTATCACTATTGGGACCGACTGCGCGTTCCTTGGAGACCGCGGTGGTTATCGCGAGTCAGACCCGCCGGACGCGTTGGATCTCTACGGCAGAAGCAAACAGTATGGAGAGGTCGTCGGGCCGAACTGCCTTTCCCTTAGAACATCCATCATTGGACGCGAGCTCGGAACAGCCCACAGTCTGGTGGATTGGTTTCTTTCACGATCTGGGAAGGTTCACGGATACTCCAAAGCGATCTTCAGTGGCTTTCCCACAACGGTTTTGTCCGACATTATCGCCGACGTAATCACGAACCATCCCGCTCTTTCCGGCCTGTTTCACGTTTCAAGCGAGCCTATCGACAAATTCAGCCTGCTTTCCCTTATCAAAGAGCGCTCTTCTTTCGACATTGAGATTGAAGTAGATGACGTCTTTTCGATCGATCGATCGCTTGACTCGTCCAGATTTCGGCAAATAACGGGTTTCGCTCCGTTACCTTGGCCGGAAATGATTGATAGAATGCTCTCTGACCCAACTCCTTACAACAATTGGCGAAAATTATCCTGATATGAAAGTACTAACCATCTTCGGCACCCGCCCGGAGATCATCAGGCTTAGCCTGATAATGAAGATTCTCGACCAGCATTGTGAGCATATAACGCTGCACACGGGGCAGAACTACGACCAGAGCCTGAGCGATATCTTTATTCGGGATCTCGAGGTGCGAACTCCCGATATGCACCTGGGCATCAGATCTGAGGGTTTTGCGGACCAAGCAGGCCAGATATTGAGCGGCGTAGACAAAGCGATCGTCGAGCATCAGCCGGACAAGGTGTTGATCCTTGGAGATACGAACAGCGGCCTCTCCGCTATCGTCGCCGCCCGTCGGCAGATACCCGTTTTTCATATGGAAGCGGGAAATCGTTGTTTCGACGACCGCGTCCCTGAGGAGATCAACCGGAGGATCATCGATCATTCGAGTACCATACTCTTACCCTACACAGAGAGGAGTAAGGAAAACCTCGTGGCCGAAGGCATTCCGAGGGAACGGATCTTCGTCACCGGAAATCCTATAAGCGAAGTTCTGAACAACTTCTCGGAAAACATCGAAGCAAGCAGCGTCCTTATAGACAATAATGTTAAGCCCTTCGAGTATTTTTTAGCGACAATCCACAGGGCTGAGAACGTTGATATTCCGGGCCGGCTCGTTTCTATATTCAAAGGCTTCGAGTTGGTAGCACAGAAGATCGGGAAGCCGGTGTTGGTCAGTTGCCACCCAAGAACGGCATCACGGATCAAGGAAGCAGGACTTTCAGTTGGCTCGGCTGTTCGGTTGATCGATCCGCTGGGATTTTTCGATTTTGTTAAGCTTGAGCGAAACGCCCTTGCGGTCCTTACCGATAGCGGTACGGTTCAAGAAGAATGCGCAATTTTCGCGATTCCTAACGTAACAGTACGGGACGTGACCGAGCGGCCGGAAACGCTCGAATGCGGAAGTAACATCATCAGCGGAGCTGACCCTGAAATGATCCTGAGAAGCGTTGAGATCGCGATCGCTCAGCCATCGAACTGGGATCCGCCCGCTGAATACTTGGTCAAGAATACGTCTCAGATCGTTTCTAAGATCGTCCTGGGTTCCACGCTGCTACGACAATATTCGTCTTAGCCTTTCGCACTCTCGAGTGTTACCGGTGTCCGATTCGCCTCCTCCGCAATGTGATTAGGCCGTCCAGAAATGTCTTCTCGCGCAAAACAACGTCTGTGGCTCATCTGCGAACTTTACTATCCCGAAGTAAACGCAACAGGTCATTACATCACCCAGATCGGCAGCGGTCTCGCCGACGAATTTGATGTTAACGTCATTTGCGGACAGCCAAACTACTTATCCAAGGGTATCCGTGCTCCCGCACGTGACTCATATAAGAACGTCACAATATTTCGGGTTTGGTCAACAACCCTAAATAAAAACGTCCTGCCTTTTCGCCTGATCAATATGCTGACGATCGGGGTGTCAATGTTCTTAAAGTGCGTCCGGCAATTCAGTCGCGGTGACCGGGTTCTGGTGGTGACCGCTCCGCCGAGTCTGCCGTATACCACTGCTCTCGCCGCACTCGTTAAAGGTGCTTCTTACGTCGTGCTGCTCCACGACCTGTACCCGGATATCCTGGCCGCCGTCGGTAAAACCAGGAAAGGTTCGCTGCTCTTTAACACCATTGAAAGGTTGAATAGGTGGCTCTACAAGCATGCGAATCGGCTGATAGTCATCGGGCGGGACATGCATCAACGCGTATCGGAAAAGGCCAGCGGATTGGACGTCCGGATAGTCACGATCCCTAACTGGTCGGATCTCCACGCGATCACCCCAAGCC
>JAQSDP010000167.1 GCA_029945985.1 bacterium
CGCCCTATCCTTTTTCTTGACCTTCTCCGGAGCTGTTTTCAGTGAGGCTTCGAGTTCTTTGACCGCCCTCGGAAAAGTAGGTAAATGTTCGTAGCCAAGAAGCTGGAGTGCCGTAGCAAACGCCGCGAAATTAGGCGAATACGTCTTCATCGAATCGAGAGCGATTCGTCCGAGTTTTCTAGGCGTGTCCGCCGAAAACCGATCCGCCCCGCCGTAAACGACATGCACGGGTGTTCGTGGTGAAACGTTCGCAGGTGAAACTTTTTCCTTCTGATCTTTAATTATCAGCCGAACGCCGTCATCTCCTTCTTCCAAGATCTGTTTGCTCATTGAAACCCATTGTAACCGAAGTTACTTCGGGGCCGCGGATGGCTGAGCGGCAGGAGGACGAATCCCTGTGTACTGTACCGACGCGATCTTCCAGTCGCCGCGTTCCTTGCGGCAAACCGCCGTAGCCATCATCTTTCGTGGCGGAGCAGTTTTCCCGTCCTTGCTCATCGTGAATGTCAGCTCGACGATCGCCACCGCCGTGTCCCCGTAAACGCGGATCGAACGGAAATCTTCCGCTACGTCGATGCTCACATCTGCGCTCTTTTCCTTCTCAGCCGGTGTATAAAACGTGAGAACCTTCGCACGCGGATCGAACTCCCCGACCGGCGAGATCTCGATGTAATCGCTCGTGAACAATCGTTCCAATGCTGCCGCATCGTAAACAGATTGCGCAGTAGTCATGGCGTCGATCGCGGTTCGAATTGCGGTTTCGTCCTTGCTCTGTGCCTGAACGACAAAAGTGGAGGCAAGTAGCAATGCAAGGATGGTCGGATATTTATAAGTCATCGGTATCCCCTAATTTCCTCTGACTTACGGCGGAACCCGGATAAATGTTCCCGGGCTAGAAGATCGCGTCCATGGCTTCATCGAGATTCTTGACGCCGATGACGCGCATCCCGAGCAGCTTTTCCAGCCCTTTTTTATTTGATTCAGGCAGGATCAGCTTTTTGAATCCGAGTGTTTGGGCCTCGCGTGCACGGGATTGAGCTTGGAGAACGCCGCGAACCTCGCCGGTCAGGCCGACCTCGCCGAACATCGCCACCTCTGGCGGCACTTGGATATTGCGGAAGCTTGAGGCAATCGCTGCGATCACGCCGAGGTCTGCCGCGGGCTCATCGATCTCCATTCCGCCCGCGACATTTAGGAAAACATCGTCTGCCGAAAGCTGAAATCCGAGCCGCTTCTCAATCACCGCGATCAGCAGCGATGCTCGATTCTGGTCAAAGCCTTGAGCCATCCGCCGCCCCGATCCGAACTTCGTCCCGCTCACGAGAGCCTGAACCTCGACGAGCATAGGCCGCGTGCCTTCCATGCAGATGGTAACGACTGAACCGGTGGCATTTTCAGGCCGCTCCTGCAGAAAAAGTTCCGATGGATTCGATACTGGAACTAGGCCCTCGTTGGTCATCTCGAACACGCCGATCTCGTTCGCTGCTCCGAAACGATTCTTCGTCGCGCGGATTATCCGATGGTTGTGATGCCGGTCGCCTTCAAAGTAGAGAACCGTGTCTACAATGTGCTCAAGCGTTTTCGGTCCCGCGATCGAGCCTTCTTTCGTAACATGGCCGGTCAAAAATACAGGCGTTCCGGACTGCTTCGCGAACATCATGAACTGCCCGGCAACATCGCGAACCTGCGAAACGCTTCCGGGCGCAGACTCGATCTTTTCGCTGAACACGGTTTGGATGGAATCGACGATCACGATGTCGGGTCGCAGTTTTTCTGTCTCAACGAGGATCGACTGAAGGTTCGTCTCCGGCAGCAGGAAAAGATTCTCGGCCTGGATCCCGAGCCGCTCGCCTCGCATCTTGATCTGCCGTTCCGATTCCTCGCCCGACACATACAGCACCTTCAAACCGTCACGGCTGAGGCTATTGGCAACTTGCAGAACGATAGTCGATTTGCCGATCCCCGGCGATCCACCGATAAGAACCAACGATCCCGCCACGACGCCTCCGCCCAGCACGCGGTCGAATTCGTCGATTCCCGTGGATGTGCGAGATTCGTCCTGAGATTCGATCGATTGGAACGCGATGGGCGTTACGTCTCGAAATCTGGAAGCCACCCCACCAGCTGATGCAGCCGCAGCCGCCGGGCGAAATCTTTCCTCGACGTACGTGTTCCATTCGCCGCAATCCGTGCATTGTCCGATCCACTTACGAGCCTGGCGGCCGCAGTTTTGGCAGACGTATATCGATTGCGGGTCTTTTGCCATAATGCACAGTTCGCGGACGATTCTAGCAAATCCGCCTGATTTTCCGAACTTAAGGGAATTCAGCCTATTAAGCGGATTCGAATTATGGAATCGCACAGCTTATCGCCGTTTGAACCTGTGTTCACTTTGTTGTCCGAGGGCTCAGATCTGCCCAGCTTCGGCGGCAAATTGGTTTCGTGCTAAGATTTGCGTGATGAGGCGGGATATTTTCACAGCTCGGGTCGGATTTGTGCTGCTGCTAGCGGTAGTTGGCTTCGTGCTGAATCCTGCGGCGCACACGACCAAGCTTGGCGAAATGGATGTAACATCTCGCCGGATCGCTTCCTCTATTCTCGGAGCTCTTCTCGCGGCGGCGATGATCGCCTTTGAAATGCGGGTGCGAAAAGCTTCGCTAAAAACCTTGATCGGTGCCGCTGTCGGATCGATCCTGGGAATCGTGGGAGCTTTCCTGATCGGCGTCCTGATCTCGATCCAGAAAGAGGCGGCTGTTTCGGCCGAGACCCAAACATTTTTGACGATCTCGCTGGCCTTGTTTATGGGCTACGTCGGCCTTATGGTCGGTGCCGCAAAGGGCGAATATATCGATCTTTCCGTACTCGGCGGGATCTTTTCCGACAAACACACAAAGGTCGATTTCAAGATACTCGACACGTCGGTCATCATCGACGGACGTATCGCGGACATCGCCGAAACGGGATTCCTGTCTGGAACGATGGTGATCCCCAACTTCGTTCTCAACGAACTGCAGCAGGTTGCCGATTCCGCCGATTCGTCCAAGCGCCAGCGCGGACGGCGCGGCCTGGATATGCTCCAGCGTCTGCGGAACAACACGAAGCTCGACATTCAGATCCTCGAGAACGATTTCCCGGCCGTAAAGGAAGTAGACCTCAAACTGATCGAACTTGCGAAACAGATCGATGCGATGATCGTGACGAACGACTTCAACTTGAACAAGGTGGCCCAACTTCGCGGTGTTGTCGTGCTCAACATTAACGAACTCGCTAATGCTTTGAAGCCCGTCGTGCTGCCCGGTGAGGCGATGCGGGTCTTCGTGCTGAAAGAGGGGAAAGAATACAACCAAGGCGTCGCATATCTCGACGACGGCACGATGGTTGTCATTGATAACGCCCGAAAGTTGATCGGCAAGACCGCCGATATCGCGGTTACCAGTGTGTTGCAGACAACCGCGGGTAAGATGATCTTTGGACGCTTGTGGGAAGAGAAGGTTGATGAGAACGGTGAAAGCGGAGCCTCTGTTCACGATTCTCGCTCGCTCGGCTTCCGAAAAGCTACGCGAGACCTTCGCGAACGAACCATCATCGAAGAGGTCGAAATTCCGCGATGACGACGACGGCGATCATCGTCGCAGCCGGTTCCGGATCTCGCTTCAAGTCGGACACACCCAAACAGTTCCTCGAAATTAACGGAAAGCCCGTGATCGTCCACACGATCGAACGTTTTCAATCAGCGCCTTCAGTAGATTCGATCGTAATTGTACTGGCTGCAGATCAGACGCTCGATACCTCAGAATTCCCAAAGGTTTTGAAAGAAGTCACAGGTGGTGCGACGCGTGCCGAATCGGTCCGCAACGGATTCGAAGCGGCTGAAGGCGCCGATATCGTCGCCGTCCACGACGGAGCTCGGCCGCTGGTGACCGTCGACGAGATCGAGCGAACGATCGCGAAAGCCAAAGAAACCGGAGCCGCTTGCCTCGTCGCGCCGGTCACCGATACCATCAAATCTATCCGCGGTGACGAGATCGCTGATACGCTCGATCGCGCGAAACTGCGTCGGGCTTTAACGCCCCAAGCGTTCAGGAGCGAAGTATTAAGGAGAGCTTTCGACGGCATCGATCTGACCGAGTCAGTCACCGATGAATGCTTTCTGGTCGAAAAACTCGGCCACCCGATCGCGATCGTTGAGGGCAGCTCGCGAAACATCAAGATCACGCATCCGGAAGATCTGGTCCTTGCCGAAGCTTTGCTATCGGCGGAAACGCGGTATTAAGCCGCATCTCCGCCTGAAAGTTTCATCTTGCTTGATTTCTTATTTTCGTGGTTAAAAGAACTAAAAATCTTTGAACCACGAAAGATGAAAATAAGAAACAGGAGATCTTGCAAGTTGCAGTTTCATCGGCAGATTGTCGTGATCATCAGTTTATGTAGTTTATGTTTAAAATCGGCTTCGGCTCCGACATCCACAGACTTGTTCCCGATCGCCCGCTGATCCTTGGCGGCGTTCAGATCGAATCTGATTTTGGTGCTGACGGTCATTCGGATGCAGACGCGCTGACGCACGCGATCACCGATGCGATCCTCGGAGCGCTCGCACTCGGCGACATCGGCACCCATTTCCCGCCCAGCGACGAACGCTGGCGAAATGCTGAAAGCTTCGTTTTCCTACGGTTCGCGGTCGGAGAAATGAAGCAGCACGGCTACGCGATAGCGAACCTCGATTCAACCGTCCATCTCGAATCGCCCAAACTTCGCCCCTACATTGACGAAATCCGCAAGGGCATAGCACACGCGCTCGAAGTAGAAACGAACCGCATTAGCGTCAAAGCAAAAACGGGCGAAGGCGTCGATGCCGTCGGCGAGCGAAGAGCCGTCCGTGCCGAGGCGATCGTCAGTTTAGAGTTCAAGCTTTAGCTTGTCCCGCGTAGCCATTAGACTTCCCTTAGTGAACGGAAACAAAATAAAGCTTGAACTCTGAACGAATGAGACCACAAGAGATAATCGCCAAGAAACGCGACGGTGGGGAACTGACGGCCGAGGAGATCGGTGCGTTCGTCGATGGCGTGTGCGACGGCTCGTGGGCGGATTATCAGATATCTGCGCTCGTGATGGCGATGTTCATTCGCGGCTTGAGTGACGCGGAGGGCGAGCAACTCGTCCGCTCGATGCTCTATTCCGGCGAGGTGCTCGACTTCTCGGACATCGACAAGCCGAAAGCAGATAAACACTCGACCGGTGGTGTCGGCGACAAGACCTC
>JAQSDP010000168.1 GCA_029945985.1 bacterium
TCCGGCTGGAATCAAGGCGGCTCGGCGAGCGATCGACGAACTCCTTCCGCAAGACTTTGAGATCAAGGTCCTCGTACTACCAGACGGACAGGATCCCGACGACTTCATCCGGGCGAACGGGGCCGACGGTTACAACGCGGCACGCGGCCACGCGACGCCGTATCTGTTCTTTACCTTCGACGCATCTATGCGTGATCGTTCCCTCGCCAACCCACGTCACAAGGCAGAGGCAATCGAAGATGTCATGCCGATACTTTCCGCGATCAGAAATCCGATCCAGAAGCGGGAAAGTTTTGATCAGGCAATGGATTACTTCCGGGTCGACGACACGGGACTCAAACGCGATCTTTGGCGGACGGTGAAGAACGGTAGTCAAGCTCCGCCGGAAGCGATCAGGCGTGAAGTAAAGCGGGTCGCTCAGGCCAAGATCACTGTCGCCGAACAGCATCTGCTCGAATTGCTCGTACATGATGCTGAACTGCGGATGATGGTGCTGCCCATCCTTGAAGAAAGCGACTACGAATCTCTGGCAACAGCCGCAATTTTTCGTGCGATCTACGCAATAGATGAAAGAGGCGATGAGCTTAATCTCGGAGCATTGCTTGACGCGACGTGCGACGATGAAGTTGCGGCCGACCTCGTTCCGCTGTTGATGATCGGTGAGCCAAAACGCCACGAGGGCGAGGTCCTGGATACCGTTTTCCATGATGCAGAGAACTGCATCCTCAGCCTGCGTTCCATGGCTATTCAGAACCGGATCCAGGAAGTGAGTCAGGAACTTCTGGCAGCTGAGCAGTCGGGCAATTCAGCTCTGGTTAATTCGCTGGTGGGCGAGCAGTTGGATCTATCAAAAATGAAGCAGGTGCTGCTTAGTAAACTCAAGCAAAGCTGATATACTTTACGATTTCGATGCTGCGCCCGCTTTTGGAACAAAAACGGGTGTTGCAGCGTATATAAGTATTATTGAAAACAACGATTTACGGGAATTTGCAATCATAACTCCCTACAATTTATGCCTGATTACGACGAAAAAGAAGATCTCATGGATCGACTGCTTGCCCTCGGCAAGCGTAAAAAGTTCCTCAGCCTTGATGAACTCCACCGCGAGATCCCAGAAAACATGATGTCCGCGGACGACCTAGAGGACGTTCTCGAACGCCTTGAAGGGGCGAATATCTCCGTCGCGGAAACCGATGCGCAACTGCTTGAGCGAGCACAGAACCTTGCGGTCGACGACGCGGAGACACCGGAGGAAGAAGACGAAGAAGATCTCGATCTCGACCTTTCCGCAGGAACGCTCGATAAATCTAACGACCCGGTCCGCCTTTATCTCCGTGAGATGGGTATCGTGCCGCTTCTTACTCGCGAAGGTGAAGTAACGATCGCGAAGCGCATCGAGCGCGGGCAGATCAAAACTCAGAAGTCGATCTCTCGTTCACCGATCGCTGTTGAGCGACTAATAAAGATCGGCGAGGATCTGGAACGCGGCAAGGCGAGCATCCGGGAGACGGTCGCATTCTCCGAACAGGCCGAGATTTCAGTCGAAGAAGACAAGGCGGAAGAGTACCTCCGTTGGACTATCGAAGGAATCGGTAATATTCGCGGGCTGTACGGCGAGGCTCTTAAGGCCTTCAAAGCTTTCGAAAAAGAAGCGATCTTACAGAAGGCGAAGGGCAAGAATGCAAAACCGGGCAAGAAGTACCTTCGTCTTAAACGTCAGGCGGCACGCGTTCGGCTTGAGATAGCTCAGGAGATCAAGAATCTCAATTTGACCGAGCATTCCAAGCAGGTTTTGATCGCATCGATCCGTAAGGTCACCGAGGACATCAGGCGCGCCGAGACGACGATCAAGAAGACCAAAGAGAAGATCGACAAGAAGCCGGCCGCACCCGAGAAACGTGAACTCAACAAGCGCATCGCGGAAGCGAAAACCGCTCTTTCTGAGATCGAAGAGGGCTTCCATCTCACTACGGTCGACATCAAGCGTGCTTATCAGACCATCAGCGTCGGTGAGTATGAAACGAACCAGGCGAAACGCGAACTCGTTGAGGCCAATCTTCGACTCGTTGTTTCGATCGCAAAAAAATATACGAACCGTGGTCTGCAGTTCCTCGACCTGATCCAGGAAGGCAACATCGGCTTGATGAAGGCGGTGGACAAATTCGAGTGGCGCCGCGGATACAAGTTCTCGACCTACGCGACGTGGTGGATACGACAGGCGATCACCCGTGCGATCGCGGATCAGGCCCGCACTATTCGTATACCTGTCCACATGATCGAGACGATCAACAAGCTTATCCGCACTTCGCGACTGCTCGTACAGGAACTCGGCCGCGAGCCGTCGAGCGAAGAGATCGCAAAACGGATGGACATCCCGGTCTCGAAGGTCAGAAAGGTCCTGAAGATCGCGCAGGAGCCGATCTCGCTCGAGACTCCGATAGGTGAAGAGGAGGATTCGCACCTCGGTGATTTCATTGAGGACAAGTCGATCCTGAACCCGGCGGAATCCGTGACCTTCTCGAATTTGCGCGAGATCACCGACGAAGTATTAGCCACCCTCACGCCACGAGAGGAAAAGGTCATCAAAATGCGTTTCGGGCTGGGCAACACCGGCAGCGAACACACTCTCGAAGAGGTCGGCCAGCACTTCGCCGTCACGCGCGAGCGTATCCGACAGATCGAGGCGAAGGCCTTGAGAAAGCTTCGACACCCGTCGCGTTCGCGTCGGCTCAAGGCGTTCCTCGAGGGAAAAGCATAACTAGATAAGAACGAACGCAGGTTGGCTCGCTGCAGCCTGCGTTTGTTGTTAGACCCTTCATAAACAAATCCGCAACTGTTGCTGTCGGTGATTTTTGCTTATCTTGTAGCGGACCGCGATCACTTTATGAGAACCGACACGGCCGCCCGTCAATATACCGCATTTTTGGGTTTCGCGGTCTTGCTCCTCATTCCTTCGTTCGACACATTTCTAAAGTATTTCGGAATCGGGGGCGTCGTTGCTTATTTCGCCTCGGGACTGCTCGCCTTGCTCCTCGTTTGGAAAGTCGTACTCCCGTTTTTTCAGTCGAAGATAACAGATAGGCAAGCCGATATTCTCGCCATCTTCACGTTTACCGCGCTTACGATCGTCGTTTCACTAGTTTATCCGCTCGCACATTCAGGGCGGTTCGGACGGGGGAGCGATGCCGACGATGCCTTGCTGATCGCCGGGACGAAACTACTTAACGGTGAGTATCCATACTATCTCTTGACGTACCTTGGAAACATGATCTCGCCGATGCCCGGAGCCGTGTTATTGGCGGTTCCCTTTGTAGCTCTCGGGATCATTGCAATCCAGAACGTTTTCTGGCTCGGCGTCCTTTTTGTGACTGTCCGACACTACATGAAGAGCAGCAAACTTGCTCTGGCCCTCATCTGGCTCTTATTGCTATTGACCCCAACTGTACTTCAGAATTTATTTACCGGAGCTGACTATGTTTCAAACTCCATCTACGTGCTCGTGTTCATGTGGATGATGGTGACGAATATTTCTGATCCGGAATCTCCGGAATGGAAACGGTTACTACCTTCCGTCTTGCTGGGCGTCGCACTTTCGTCACGTTCGAGTTTCTTGGTGCTGATGCCGCTTCTCTTTTCAATTCTGGGCCAGAATGCGGGTTGGGTAAATGCGATAAAGTATCTCGCGGTTTCCCAGGTTATCTGTCTTTCGGTAACAGTGCCGTTATGGATATATGATCCGGCGGGATTTACTCCGCTGATTGTTCAATCGATGAAGGTCACGGAGCTGGCGACCGTTTTACCATTCGCTGGTGTTATCATTCCATTATCGGGCATCTTGCTCGCGTCCGCGCTCGCTTTCCAAAAGCTCGAAACAGACTGCATGGCATTTTTTCGCAATTGCGCGATCGTACAGCTTTTCATCCTTCTTTTTACGAGCGGAATTTGGTCGCTGAAGCTTGGCTATCTTGACCTGTTTGTCGGGCAGTCCGGTTATGGGATGTTTGCGTTGTTCTTTGGTGCCGTCGCCGGTTGGGTAATGTTATATAGGAACGTGACGGATTCATCGCTTGTCGTACCATCACCGAACCTGATCGTCCCGTCCGGAACATTAAAGTCGATTTGAAACAGTACCTAAAGCTTCTTCGCCCCCACCAGTGGCTGAAGAACGGATTCGTTCTGATGCCCGCGTTTTTCGCTGGGAAGATTGGACTGCTTTTCAGCGGCCCACGGCTCGCTCTAGCCACTCTTTCATTTTGCTTTGTCGCTAGCGCCGTTTACATTTTCAACGACATCCGCGACCTTGAGCGCGATAAACTCCACGAAATCAAACGAAGAAGGCCGCTGGCTTTGGGCACGGTCGCGTTGCGGAATGCAGTGATCCTGATGATCGTGTTGGTTGGTTTGGGCTCGGGCCTCGCATTGATGGTCAGTTCTAGCTTTTTCTACGTTGTTGTAGGTTATGTTGGGATCAACATTTTATACAGCCTCGGCGTCAAGCATATCTCGCTTATCGATATCTCGTTTGTCGCCTTCGGTTTTGTTCTCCGAGTCCTGGCCGGCGGCATCGCAGCTGAGGTGCCTGTTTCGAAGTGGATCATACTCATGACATTTCTGCTGGCGTCCTGCCTAGCGCTCGGTAAACGCCGTGATGATCTGCTGCTCGACGTGGATGTTAAAGAACTGAGGCCAGCGTTATCGGGCTATTCGCTGACGTTCATAGACGTATGTTTGGTAGTCCTGAGCGTCACCACAATAGTCTGCTATATAATGTACACGGTGTCGGAAGAGGTCGTTCAGCGGCTCCATTCCGACCACATTTACCTCACATCCGTCTTCGTAATAATTGGCATTCTGCGATTTTTGCAGATCGCTATCGTAGAGGAGAGGTCCGGTTCACCAACGCATATTATCTTGAAGGACAACATGATCCAGGCAATGGTCGGGTTGTGGGTAGTGTGCTTTATGATAATCATCTATGCCTCGCAAACAGGTAACTAACTGGGGCAACTTCCCTGTCGTATCGGCGAACGTAACCGTACCCTCGGAAATCAACGAGCTAAGGCATCTCGTCATTGGAAAGCGGGACATCATCGCTCGCGGCAACGGCCGTTGTTACGGTGACTCCTCCCTTGGCGAGAACATCGTTTCGACTCTGAAATTAAATCACTTCCTTTCGTTCGATCGGGACGGCGCCACTCTCGAGTGCGAATCCGGTGTGCTGCTGTCAGAGATTCTGGACGTCATTG